>CAZVUK010000005.1:0-47008 GCA_964630225.1 uncultured Muribaculaceae bacterium | reverse complement strand
TCAAGTGTAACTTCAATAGAAGCTTATGCGTTTGATGGTAATGTTAATCTAAACAACATTATTATGCAAGGAAGAACATCAACTGCAGGCATGACTCTTGGCTTTGAATGGAACGGAACAGGAACAGTAGTCTTTGCTCCATAATATTAATTAAAATAAACACAAATGGTGCGGTTGAAATTACAATAAAATGAGTTTAACTCATTTTTTTTAGGAAAAAATTATTTGACCTCCAATAGTATTAAGTGTGATGGAAAAGGAGGTAAAATGAAAAAGTTAATAGCATTAATAATAGCTATATTAGTTTTTTTATCTTTCGAAAACGTCTTTGCACTCGAAGGCTTCGACAGTTTTTATAAAGCAGAGATAATCGAAGGTGTAACATACAGCAAATTTAATGCAAGTAGACAAAATAGGCAAGCATATATTCAGCGAAGAAATCGTGATAATATGCCTGTTTACTGCACTGAGCCATTCGACTTAGTCAAAGAAAATTATTATTACCGAGCTGCATCTAACGAAGCTGAAGTACTAACAAAATTCAGTGTGGCAGTAGCCAAAAGAATAAAGCTAATTGCCTATTATGGATATGGCTATAAAGGGCACGAAGATACAAAATGGTATAGCATTACGCAGATAATGATGTGGCGAACGATAGACCCGGTTAACAAATTTGAGTGGACCGATACACTAGGCGGAAACATAATTAAACCATACGATAAAGAAATAGCAGAAATAGAAAGTTTAATAGTGGCTCACGATAAAAAACCGACTCTAGCTGAACATATTAATTTATTTAGTATTGGGAAAACTTTAGCGCTTAGCGATGATAATGTTAATTTAGCTGACTTTGAAGTAGTTGAAACAAACTCGGCAAGCAGTATTAAAGATGGAAAGTTAATATTAGATCGAACTAAAATCGGTGATTATTCAATTAAAATAAAAAAAATAAGCAACCGAATAAGTGAGGCACCAATTTTTTATTTTGATGATGCTCATCAAGACATAGTATCCCTCGGTAAAATCGAAAGTCCTATCTATGAAATAAAATATCGCGTTCTAGCTGGGAGAATAACAGTAGAAAAAATCGATAGAGATAATCAAAACAATATCGCAAGAGGAGAAGCACAATTAATCGGAGCAGTATACGATCTAATTAACTCTTCAGGTGAAGTTATAGGTAAAATTACTATTGGTGAAGACTTTAAAGGAAGTATTGACAATCTTCCGCTAGGTAAATATACTCTCAAGGAAACAATGAGTGGAAATGGATATACTCTCGATAAAGAAACATACACAATCGACTTAAATCACGGAAAAACGGAAGTGAGTATAAAGTTATCAAACAAAGTGATAGAAAACAAAATTAAACTTAATAAATATTTTGGTACAAATGGTAATTTCAAAGCCGAAAGAAATATAAATTTTGAAATCTATGATAGTAAAGGAAAGCTAGTTAAAGTTATGACAACTGACGATAATGGACTAGCTCAAATTAGTTTACCTTATGGTAGCTATACGATAAAACAAAAAAATAGTACCGAAGGATATTATCGAGTCAATGACATGATCGTGCTTGTTGACGAAGACAATCTTGTGCAAGAGTACGACTTGGTCGATTTGAAAATTCCTGATGCAAATGTGATTACTTATAAAATGCCTGTTTATTATTACAGGAAATTAGATGATTAAGCTGTTAATTATTATTGCCATATTTAATATTTGGAATAAAGATGCCACGCAGATTACAAAGAAGACCAGGGTTTTAGCTCCGGTTGCAATCGGTTCTCCTAACAAAGCAAAAAAAGAAGGGATTTACGGGTCGTTAGTAATCGATAAAATCAAATTGAAACAAAGAATATATCCTATTGGTGATATCAATAACACAATAGATCATAACATAGAACTTCTCTACGAAAACAAATCATTAAAACAATATGTTATTGTTGGCCATTCAGGAATGGGAAGACTTGCATACTTTGATAAACTGCACAGCCTAAACAAAGAAAGCGTGGCTTATCTTAAAATTAATGGTCAAAACTTAAATTTTGTTCTTAAAAAGACTAAAAAAATAGTGAAAAGACAGATAAACTCCCTGATTATCGATCAAGAAACAGCAAAAATGTTACTTATTTGCTGCGATAAAATAGAAAAAGATAAATTTCTAGTTTTGGAATTTAGTTTACAGAGCTAAAACGTAAAATATGTGACAAACCAGCAATTAAATCTTCGGAAAAACGCGAAGCGGTCCCCAAACATAGTATAATGATATTGTATAGGAGGGAAGCATATGGAACAAAGAAAATTATCAATTATTTCAATATTTACAGCGATTATTTTAATTGTTTTTGGTTTTTCTCTTGAATTTGTAACGTCTTATCGAGTTGACGCTAAAGAAATGGATCACTCTAGACAGATAATTGACAGAAACTACCGTCATATGAATGATGAAATGAACAATATTGCTAAAAACTTTAAAGTAGCAAGTTTTACCAAAGAAAAATATTATCAAGATGTATTAGACGGAAATAAAGCATATTTGTTGGAGTTTAACGGTATCACAGAGCGCTTATTAAATTTAAAATCACTGTCGATGACAGTGATTGCTCAATGTGACAAAATGCCACAAATCGATAGAGATATCAATAATAAGTGCGATGTCTTAAAAAAGAATTATGAGTTAATAGTTAATACCTATATATCGTTAATAGACGTATTTAATTCAGAAGTAGAATTATGCAACAGTTGGCTTATTGAAAATCAAAAAACAGAGAAGGCTCTCCCATATTTAAGCACAGACTTTGCGGATTATATAGATATGGATGAAGACGGACAGTACAACGGAAAATTTTAGGAGGTAAGCATGAAAAAACAATATGAATTAATTGATGCTTACGGAGACCACACAAGATATTTAGAGAGAATTGTTTTTCCTAAAAGAAAAGTTAAAAACATTCCTAAGGCTTTATATGTCAGTTTATTTTTACTCCCCGTTATAATTTTCTTTTTAAGTATTTCTGAGAATAGTGCTGAGTTAATAAATCAGAGAATCAAAGTTTTTTTGATTATCTTTTTTGCCTTTGATTTGTTATATCTAATAATTAATAGTATTAGAATATACTTAAGACGAAGTGACTATGATTATTCGATAAGTAAATTATCGAGATCTTTGGCAGTAACGATCGCTTTATTTACTTTGACAATGGGAGTATCTTATACAATGTATGGTGATGATGTATTTAAAGAGTGGTTAGTTTCTAAAGCAATGAGTACGATAGATCATCAGTATTTAGCTACTTGGTTTTATGACCGTGGATCAATTAGTAACATAATTAAAGATATGGGACAAAGCAGTAAAGCCGAAAAGGATTTAATGTCTATCGAAGGGATCAACTATGAACCTAAAAAATATGCTAATAAATATGAAGAGGACCTCTTTGCTAAAGAAAATGAAGATGACATATATAAAATTATTCCTATAAGTGGAACGGTAAACGGTTCCAGCAGAAGTTATAGTGGTTATATGACTATCGTTTATGATCCGGCTGATGTAACGCTAGCGATAAGTGCCGGAGCTAGTACTGAACCTGGTAACTACGGACAAGTATTATCGGTGCTTCATCAAAATAGCGGGGCATTAGTCTCGATGAATGCCGGAGGTTTTTACGACCCATACTGGCGCAGTAATGGCGGGATACCACATGGTGATATAATCAAAGATGGCAAACTTTTAACTAGTTTTCCAAGAGGAATCGAAACAGGTGGAATGGTCGGTTTTAACAATGAAAACAAATTAGTCTTGAAAAGAATGGGGGCAGAGCAAGCTCTCGCCGAGGGAATTAGAGATGCCGTTGATTGGGGTCCATACCTCGTTGTCAATGGAAGAGATCTTTTTCCTAACAAGAGTCATTATACTTGGGCTGTCGGAAGAACGGCGATTGGACAAAGGCCAGATGGGATAGTATTACTCGTCGTTATCGATGGTATGCAAGCTCATAGTCACGGTGCAAGCTATAGTGACCTTTCATCACTCTTTCTCAAATATGGAGCCACCAATGCATCTAGCATGGATGGCGGAACATCAACTTCGATGTACGCTGATGACAAGTACCTCAACAATCCATTTAACGGTCACGTTCGGACAATTAGGCAACTTCCTAATGCCTGGATAGTTAAAAAAGCAGAGCGCTAAACAGCGTTTTTCTTTTATAAAAAAACTACTAAGGCCAAGAATATTGACTTTTTTAAAGTTTTTTGATATAATAGCGCCATAAATTATTTAAGGGGGAATAATTATGAAAAACATTGTTGATTCATGGACTAAATCAACAAAGATAGCTTTAACATCTATCGTTTTAGTAATGATGGCAGCGTTTGCGGGTTTTACAACTTTTAACGTCAGTGCTAATGCTACTGCGCCGCAAAAACTTCAAATGGCAATTGATGGAAGACGAGTTGCATATATCGGAGATACTACTTTCACAATCAAGAAAGTAACAACCGGAGCTTATGCATACTGTATTGAATATCCTAAATTGTCACCGTCTGGAGCAACTATGATTCTTGAAGGAGAGAAAGATTCTGGTTATGCATATTTTCTAGAAAATGGTTATCCTACTAAAAAAATTACAGGTGATGAAGGACTAGACTATTATATAACTCAAACAGCTATATGGTGGTATATTGACGATACAACAGGAACGCGTAACATTAGTGATGCGTTCAAAACGACAGCAGCGGATCCACATAATCTTAGACCGCATATCAAAAGATTAGTCGAAGGGGCTAAGGCAGCTAGAAGTAAAGGATATATCGCTCCGGCGATTAACGTTTCTGTTCCTGGATATACTTTCAGTTATTCTGGATCGAAAGCTACTTATTACTCTAGTGCAATTACTGTCTCAGGAACTAAGATTTCTGGAAGTTATACCGTATCAGTAGCAGGGCTAGCTGGTGCATATGTAACAGATGTAAATGGTAATGCTAAATCAGCATTTTTACCAGGACAGAGCTTTAAAGTAGCAGTTCCTTATGGAAAAGCACTTGAACTCAACAACAAGATCACCGTTACCGTCAGAGCTACAGGTAAGCTCGTAAAAGCATACTCTTATAGACCTGAATATAACGCTGACTTGCAAAAGGTCCTTCCATTTATTGGAATTACTCATACATACAACCTAGTTAGAAGCGTTGATTTAACTCTATCTACTTCTAAACTTACTGTTTATAAGAAAGACAGTGTTAGCAAAGCTATGCTACCAGGAGCAAAACTTGCTCTATATGACATGAATAATGTCATGTTAAAAACTTGGATTACAAGTTCTAATAGTTTAACTATTTTAGGACTGGTTCCAGGAAAATATTACATCAAAGAGTTAGAGACACCTAGTGGATATAATATGATTACATCAGTAGTTAATGTATCTTTAAATCCTGCTGAACACAAACATCTAACTATCTATAACATTAAACAAAAACCAACTCAGATTACTATAGTAAAAAGAGATAAGCAAACTGGAGCGGTGCTTCCAGGAGCAAAACTTGTACTTAAGACAGAAAAAGGTGAAGTAGTATCAACATGGACAAGTACCGATAAAGGTAGACGCTTTACTGGTCTTCCTGAAGGGAAATACACCATCACTGAACTTGCTGCACCTAATGGTTATAAATTACTAACTAAAGTATATACTGTCGAACTAGTAGCTGGTAAAGCGCTAATGATCGATTTATATAATGAAAAAGTACCTGAAGTTGTAAAGCCTCCGGTCATTGTACCTGAAGAAAAGATAACTAAACTTCGCGTATGGAAATACGATGCAAGCACAGGAAACTTACTTGCAAATGCGAAATTACAGATTAAAGATGCAAGTGGTAAGGTTGTCAAGGAGTGGATTACTACAAACAAAGAATACTATGTCGAAGGATTAGCGGCTGGTAAGTATACACTTATCGAAGTTTCTGCTCCGAATGGTTATGTTCTATATACTGATGCGATTGCCTTCGAGCTTGTTGCTAATAACACTATTCAAGATGTTAAAATGTACAACACGCCACTTACAATCGTACCTATTACCGATGCAAGTGCATCTAAACTTACACTTATTATTGGAGCTGCTGTAATGGCTGCGGGTGGATATGTAGTATATATGAACACAAGAAAGAGACATGCTTAATTTATCTAAAAAGACAACCGTTATCATAGGAATAAGTATAGTGCTAATCGGACTTATGATCTTTATGAAAGATTATCTCGAAGAGAAAAAACTTAAAGCATTTGATCATATGAACAATCAACTCTATACTTTATCTGAATCAGAGATGCCTGATCATAGCGAAGAAGCTATTAATGAGCCTGAGCCGGAAGCAGCAATCGAAGCTGCTCCCGCTCCCGCTCCAATAGCAAAACCTAGTCAAGCCTATTACATAGGTAGTCTAGAAATTCCTAAGATTGGATTTAAAAGAGGTTTTGTCGGTGTTAATTCACCAGATAACCACATTCAAAAAAATATCACTGTCATTAAATCTTCACACTATCCTGATGTCGAAAAAGGGAACTTTATTATCGCTGGTCACTCGGGTTCGGGTCCACTTGCTTTCTTTAAAGAACTTTATCGACTTGGCGAAGGTGACGTGGCACTTGTGTATTACAAAAATGTCAAATATACATATAGGATAACAAAGATATACTTACAAGAACGAATAGGTCAAATTGCCATATATCGTGATTACAGTAAGAACACATTAACTTTAATTACATGTACTAAAGACAACAAGAGCAAACAAACTGTGTACATTGCAGAACTAGTCGCAAGACAAAGCTATTAATAAAAAGGGGGTGAGTTAATGTTGAATATATCATTGTTTGAAAAAATTAAAACAGTATTTAATTTAATATTGACTGCACCTTACTTTTTACTTTTACTTGTATTTGCAATCATCGTTTATTTCTTACTGTTCCAAAGTACAAAACAGAAAAAAGAAGAAAAACTCTATATCTATGTTGGCCTATATGGACTGATATTACTAGCCTTAGTAATCAAATACAACAAAGAGATATTTGCTTTCCTAGATTACTTAGTAGACAATTTATTTGTAGTATTTTACTTTCCTAACCTAGCAGCCTACATCCTTATGATCCTTGTTATCAACGTTATTTTGCTAGTTACAATCTTCTCGCGAAGAATAAGTAATACTATCAAAAAAATAAATATAGCTACATACTGTCTTATGACATATATTTTATTCTTAACTCTAGATTTAATAGCTAAAAAGAATTTAAATTTTTATGTAAGTACAGATATTTATAGTAACAAAGAAATAATGTCGTTGATTCAAATTAATAATATAGTATTTATTATTTGGTTAATGGCAATTGTTATCTACAAAATAAGTGGTAGATTAGTCGAAGGGCCAGAGCGATTCGAAAGAGTCGAAGAAAGAAAAACAAGCACCACTAAAAAACGTGAAAGAGTCTTTATTCCTTCGTCAAAAGCTAGATTACCTGAAAACTTTATTGCAAGAGAAGCTAAGCCGAGAGTAATCTACCAAACTCGAATAGAAAAAGAACCAGATTTATTTACCAAAGATGAATATATTGCCGTATTAAAAATACTTAAGAATATTCAAAATAATAGATAAAGATTAGTTTAAACTAATCTTTTTTTCTTGTGTAAAACAAAAATATTTTTTATTGTACAGACCTTAATTAAATGTTATACTCTTTATAGAATAGGGGAATTGTCGAGGTGTGATTTTGGCTAGAAAAAGAAACGAACCAAAAATAGTAAAAAGAAAAATGACAAGAACAGTATTAAAAAAATCGACGGCGATGTTTTTAAAGACTTTGTTCCTAGTTTTTTTGTGTTTTGTTTCTTTATATTTGATTCTGTTTAGCATCGAAAACCAAGTTGTTGGAAGACAAGAATTAATTGCAATAGACAAACGCAATTCTGTCACATATTCTGTCAATTTAAAGCCTAATAAATATTTCGAAGAACCGGCATTAAAAATGAATGGACAATATTTAGCGGATGTTGTCGATAAAATAATTATTAATTTCAACCATTCTAGCAGCGCTAATAAAAAATATAACTATAACTATAAGACTAAAGAGACTGCAACTATGTATATCTACGAAAGAGGAACAGAATCAGCCAACAAAGAACTGTGGCAAAAAGAATATAAATTAAGTGAAAGTAACCTAGTTTTTGGACTTGATCAAAGTGCTTACAATAGCACCAAGAAAATAGAGCTTCGTTATGAATTATTCGATAAAATCGTCAAATCATTTCAAGAGGATTATTCTTTATCAGTCGGTGGCTATGTTAAAGTGACACAGCAAATAGTGAGTTCAAATACTGTCACAGGTTATGGTCTGCCACTTGTTTCTACTGAAATACTATCGATAGAGATACCTCTTAACGAAAGAGTCTTTGGTATAAAAACTGATTACAAAGATCATCATATCGAAAAAGTTCACAATAGCGTAGCGGTAGAAAAAACGACTTCCGATACGATCTTCTTAATAATAGGAATAACAGGACTATTAGCATCGATTATTCTCATTATGAATGAAATAATTACCTATATTAAAGAAGAGAAAGAAGAATCGATTTATCTGACAACTCTCAATAAAATACTGGCTAACTATGGAGATATAATCGTCAAATCTAAAAACAAGATCGATATTAAAGGAATGACCATTATCGAAGTAGAGAGTTTTGATGAACTTATCGATGCTCAAAACGAACTGCGCATACCTATCGCTTATTTTGAAATGGTAGAGAATGAAAAGAGTGCTTTTGTTATTGTAAATCAAAATCAAGTATGGCGCTTCATCCTAAGTATTAAACACTTAGAACAAGAACAGAACGAAATGAAATAAAGACCTTTGGTCTTTTTTTATTGTCCAAAGTTAGGTATAATATATACAGTGAGGTATATAGTGTATATAGATGATTTGAACAAAGAACAACAGGAAGCCGTAAAAACCACTTTAGGACCTCTTTTGGTACTAGCTGGAGCAGGATCTGGTAAAACTAAGGTTTTAACTACTAGAATAGCTTACTTAATAGACAAAGCCGGGGTAATGCCTAGTAATATATTGGCTATTACCTTTACTAATAAAGCAGCTAAAGAGATGAAAAACAGAGTATATAAACAGCTTGGTGATATTGCTAACTTTATTCAAATATCTACTTTTCATGCCTTTGGTTTAAAGTTAATCAGAGAAAATGCTAAGCTACTAGGCTATGAAAGCAATTTTGTTATACTAGATAGTGATGACAGTTTAAGCGTCATTAAAAAAATACTTAAAGAAAAGAATATCGATCCTAAAATATTCAATCCTAAAGCTATTAAAAATAAAATAAGTAGCTCTAAAAATGAACTTATAAGCCCTGAAAGTTACAGCAAGTATGCTATTGGTGACTTTGAAAAGATAACGCTTGATGTATACAAAAGATACGAAGCCATTCTCGCGGTAAATAATTCGGTTGATTTCGACGACTTATTACTTTTACCGATAAAACTGTTTCAAAACTATCCGGATATACTAACTAAGTATCAGGAACGGTATCAATATATTTTAATTGATGAATATCAGGACACTAATGAAGCTCAGTACAAACTGACTAAGATGCTCAGCAATAAATATTCTAATATCTGCTGCGTCGGAGATAATGACCAATCAATATACAGTTTTCGGGGTGCAAACTATCGTAATATTATGAATTTTGAAAAAGATTTTCCTCAGGCTAAGATAATTAAGTTAGAACAAAATTATCGTTCGACGGCTAATATACTTAATTCGGCCAATTCCGTAATCAAAAACAATCGTGAACGCAAAGATAAGAATCTTTGGACCGATAAAGGAGCTGGAGAATTAGTTAACTATTATAGAGCTACCGATGAAAAAGAAGAGGCTAACTATGTTGTAAATGAAGTGATAAGTGCTGCAGCAGCAGGTGCTAAATATAGCGACATAGCGGTAATATACAGAACAAATGCACAATCAAACTCCCTCGAAAAAGAATTTGTCGGAAGAAATATTCCCTATAAGATCGTCGGAGGAACTTCGTTTTATTCGCGCAAAGAAATCAAAGACTTACTAGCTTATCTAAGATTAATTTATAATGCTAAAGATGATTTGAGTTTAACGCGAATTATCAATGTTCCCAAAAGAGGAATAGGCTTAAAATCACTTGCTAATTTAGCGGAAGCAGCCGAAACAAAGGGCTTAAGTATGTTCGAAGCGATAGATGGTGGAAAAGAACAATCTTTTAAAGATTTAATTGTCTCTTTAAAGATCTTATCGGAAGAAGTGTCACTTACTGATTTGATCGAAGCTGTAATAGAATCAAGCGGCATGAGAGCAGACTATAAAAGTGAGAACTCTCTTGAAGCCGAAATTAGATTAGAGAATTTGGAAGAATTCAAGTCTATTACACAGGAGTTTGAAAATAGAGATGGTGTAACATCGCTCGAAGACTTCTTAATGGAAATAAGTTTATTAACTGATATAAATGAGTATAGAGACGAACAAGATCAAGTTAATCTTATGACTATTCACGCAGCTAAGGGACTCGAGTTTGACTACGTTTTTGTCGTAGGTTTGGAAGAAGGAATTTTTCCTCATATTAATTCGCTTCTTGATAGTAAAGAACTAGAAGAAGAGCGTCGTTTGTGTTACGTCGCCTTAACAAGAGCAAAGAAGAAGCTGTATATCATTAATGCGCGGCGAAGAATGCTCTTTGGCCGCGATCAGATAAACCCACCAAGTAGATTCATATCTGAAATAGGAGATGAAACACTAAACAAGAGTTTTGAAGAAGATAAAACAGAATCACCTATAAAAACGAGCGACATGTATCGCGAAGAAGAGATTGATTTCGCAGAAGGTGAATATGTTTATCATGATATATTTGGAGCAGGTAAAGTAATTAAGGTAGGTGATAAACTTATATCGATAGCATTTAAGCATCCATATGGAATAAAAAACATATTAAAAAATCATAAAAATATAAATAAAATGTAGGAGGTTTATTATGAAAAATGATTTAACATTATTAATATTTGCAGGAGGAATGGGACGAAGATTTGGTGGTTTAAAACAACTCCAGCCAGTTGGAAAAAATGGAGAGTTCATTATCGACTATTCAATTTATGATGCTGTTCAAGCAGGGTTTAACAAAGTTGTTTTTGCGATTAAAAAAGAACAGTATGACCTATTTAAGGAAACTGTAGGTGAAAGAGTAGCAAGACAGATAAAAGTAGATTACTCTTTTGAATCACTAGAAGATCTCCCGGCTGGATTTACAATACCTGAAGGAAGAGAAAAACTTTGGGGAACGGCAAGTGCAGTCTTGAAGGCAGGAGAAAAGATTAATGAAAAATTTGCGATTATCAATGCCGATGATTTCTATGGAAGAGAAGCTTTTGAAGCTATGGTTAAGTATCTAAATGAAATCGATGAGACAAATACAAAACAACAATATTCAATAGTGGGTTATAGACTTGGTAATACTCTATCGGAAAACGGTACAGTTAAGCGCGGTGTTTGCTGGGCTAACAATGGTTATTTGGAAAGACTATCAGAAAGTGTCATTGAACAGCAAGACGATGGAACATTAACAGCAACGCCGTTAGATGGAGAACCGGCATATAAAGTAGAGAAAGACACATTAGTAGCTGTTAATATGATGACATTTACACCAACCATATTTGACTATTTAAAAACCGATTTTGTTAAATATTTAGAAGCTAATAGAGATAATTTAGAAACATGTGAATATTTAATTCCACAGGTACTTCAGAAAATTGTTGCCGAAGGATTTGCTGATGTCAAAGTTATCGAAACTGAAGCTAAGTGGTTAGGAATTACTTATAGAGAAGATTTACCTCTAGTGGTAGATTCTATAACTAAATTAGTTGAAGAAGGTCAGTATCCTGAAAATTTATGGTCATAAAAACTAAATGAAAAATAGGTACGAAGAACTAATAAAAATTATTAACGAAGCAAATTACCATTACCATACTTTGGATAACCCGCAGATAAGTGATCAAGAGTATGATAAGTATCTAAGAGAACTATATCTTTTAGAGGAAAAAAATCCAGAGCTTCGCGATCCAAATTCGCCGACCAGCAGAGCTGGTGGGATGATTTTGGATGACTTTGAAAAAGTTGTGCATACCGTTCCCATGCTTTCTTTATCCAATGTCTTTAACGAAGATGAAATAATAGCTTTTGATAATCGCATAAAGAAAAGCGGAATATATAATCCTTTTTATATATGTGAATTAAAGATAGATGGACTTAGCTTTTCCATTCATTATGAGAAAGGAAAACTAGTCAAAGCAGCAACTAGAGGAGATGGAGAAGTAGGAGAAGATATAACTAACAATGTCAAAACGATTAAGACGGTACCTCTTCAGTTAAATGAAGCGATAGATATCGAAGTTCGTGGTGAAATATACATGAGTAAAAAAACTTTTGAAGATTTAAACGTCGAAAGAGAAAAAGAGGGAATTCCCTTATTTCAAAATCCGCGAAATGCTGCCGCAGGGTCGGTTAGGCAACTTGATTCTAAAATGGCTAGCAAAAGAAAACTAGATTGCTGGATTTATCACTTGCCAAACGCTAGAGAATATGGGATAAAAACCCAAGAAGAAGCGTTGAGCTTTTTGAAGAAATTAGGTTTTAAAGTAAATGATAAAAACCTATTAGCTAAAGATATAGATGAAGTTATAATTTTTATTGAAAAAGCAACAGAGCTTCGTAAAACACTAGAATATGAAATCGATGGTGTGGTAATTAAATTAAATAATTTATCCGATCAGGAAAGTTTAGGCTTTACAGCTAGAACTCCCAAATGGGCTACCTCTTATAAGTTCCCTGCTCAAGATTCTTACACTAAACTTATCGATATTATCTTTACAGTGGGAAGAACTGGTCAAATAACTCCTAATGCGGTACTGGAGCCCGTCCTAGTCCAAGGCTCTACCATAAGGAGAGCAACTCTTCATAATGAGAACTTCATCCTTGAAAAGGGCCTTAAAATAGGTGATATCGTCTCGGTTAGAAAAGCAGCAGATGTCATACCGGAAGTTGGTTCAGTACTTATTGAGCGAAGAAATGGTAAAGAAAAAGACTTTGTTATGATAGATGCTTGTCCGATATGTCAAACGAAACTAATTAAAAAAGAAGGTCAAGTTGATCATTATTGTCCAAATATAAACTGTGAAGGAAGAAAAATCGAAGGACTTATTCATTTTGCTTCCCGAAATGCAATGAACATCGAAGGACTGGGTGAACGCATCGTCGAAGATTTCTTTAACCTGAATTATTTGCGAAGTTTTAGCGATATATATGACATCGCTAAATATAGAGAAGAACTAGTTGAACTTGAGGGTTTTGGTACTAAAAGTATCGATAAGTTACTAGCTTCGATTGAAAAGAGCAAAGAAAACTCCTTGGAAAAATTAATCTTTGCCCTAGGGATAGAAAATATCGGTGAAAAAACGGCCAAAGTCTTAGCTAAAGAATATAAAAGTTTAGATAATTTAATGACATCCAAATTGGAAGATTTAATTAGAATCAATGATATAGGTGAAACAATTGCTAAATCACTTGTTGATTATTTTACTAACGTCGAAGTGATTTCCGTAATTGAAAAACTTCGATTAAGGGGACTAAACTTTAATTATCTTGGCAAAGAAAATAGCGATGCTATCTTCGAAGGTAAAACTTTCGTTGTAACGGGAAGTCTAGAAAATTATTCACGCGATGAGATTGAAGAACTAATTGAAAATTTAGGTGGTAAAACATCTAGTGCTGTTAGCAAAAAAACATCAGTTGTTATCGCCGGAAAAGAAGCGGGTTCTAAACTTGAAAAAGCTAAGGAACTGGGAACTGAACTTTGGTCAGAAGAAGATTTTCAAACCAAAATAAATAAATAATTTACAAAAAAAGATGGAAAAACCATCTTTTTGTTTGCCTTAATGTTTTGGTGAAACGCTAGTTAGAACTAAATATCGTCTCCTTGGTATATGTTTTTAGCTTTCATCATCTTATCTATTGTATTCATCACGATAAACTTCTTTACAGTCCAAAGAGGGGCTATTAAATCATCGGGATCTGGATCGCTAGTAATACGATGAATAACTATATCCTCTTTTAAACACTCTAACTGTTCGCAGACTATATTGCAGTATTCTTCGAGCTCGAGAATAGGAAATTTTTCTTTGTCATAAATATCTGCCAACTTGGTATTCTTTATTACATTTAACATATGAATTTTTATACCATCAATATCTAAACTATTTAAAAACTTTACTGTATTTATCATATCTTCTTTTGATTCACCTGGAAGTCCATTTATAATATGAGCTACAACTTCGATATTTTTTGAATTCAATCTTTTTACAGTCTCTTCAAAACACTTTGTATCATGCCCTCTGTTAATATATTGCGCCGTTTTATCATTGCTTGTTTGCAGCCCAAGCTCGATGCTTAAATAAGTTCGTTTGCTTAACTCGCTCAAATAATCCAGCACCTCTTCTTCGATAGCATCAGGTCTTGTCGCGATAGCTAGACCGATAACATTAGGAAAAGTTAAAACTTCTTCGAATCTTCTTTTTAAATTTTCGAGTGTATCATAAGTGTTGGTATTCGCCTGAAAATAAGCGATATACTTAGCATTTTCCCATTTCTTATCGATAATACATCTTAGATCATCAAATTGCTTTCTTAAAGAAAGAGCAGGGTTGCCTCCAAAGTCTCCACTTCCAAGTTTAGAACAGTATATGCAACCATCAAGTCCTTTAGTTCCATCTTTATTAGGACATGTAAAACCACCGTTCAAACTAATTTTGGCTATTTTAAATCCAAATCTTTGACGGTAATAGTAATCTAAACTATGATATCTTTTGTTTGTATAACTATATTTAAACATAATGTCCTTTCTAATAAATTATATCAAAATAGTAGAGAATTATAAACTCAGTGTGCTATAATAAAAAAGAATAGAATAAGAGGGCAGTACATGTATGATTTAGGTTCACAATTTCATATAGATAAAGATAAACTTCTTGCTAAGAAAGAAGCTATTTTTCAAGGTAAAAGATATCGTATCACTATATTAAGTGAACGTTTAATAAGACTTGAATATCAAAAAGATGGACAATTTAACGATATGGCAACACAACTTGTTATCAATCGTGATTTTGATTTGCCTGCTTTTGAAGTAAAAGAAGATGTCAGTTTTATTGAAATTAAGACTAAAAACTTTAAGCTTACCTATGCTAAAGAGCAAGAGTTTAAGGGAACGGCCCTAAATACGATGAAAAATTTGAGTGTTCACATCGAAGGAAGTGGTAATATATGGTACTATGGACATCCAGAAGTTAGAAACTTTCATGGTTCTAATGTCAGTTTAGAAAATTTCGATAAACCTAATAAAACTAACAATGGTTTATACTCAGTCGAAGGTTTTGTCAGCATCGATGATAGCCAAAATTTAAGACTGGATAGTAATGGAACAATTATCAATGAAACGAGAGACGGAATAGATCTTTATGTCTTTGCCTATGGAAAAGACTTTGGTTTTTGTGTCGGAGATTATTTCAAATTAACTGGTATGCCATCTTTAGTTCCTCGTTATGTACTTGGAAACTGGTGGTGTAGAGATTTGCCATACACTAGTGAAGAAATCTTAGAAATAACTAAAAATTTCTTAAAGCATGACATGTACTTATCAGTTTTTCTCCTTAGTGATAATTGGCACATCAAAGAAACAGATAAAGTAAAAGATGCTAAAACAGGTTTTACTTTTAATAATAAACTAATTGCTGATCCGGCAAAATTAATCGAAGATTTACACAGTGCTGGTATCAGACTTGGTTTATCGGTCAACCCTAAAGAGGGAATTAAAGAGCACGAAATCTTTTACGAAGAGTTTAAAAAATATGTTGCCCCGGGCGAAGACGGAACGATTGCTTTTAATCCACGTGATCCAAGGTTTTTAGATGTCTATCTTAAGGTTATGCTTCACCCACTAGAGAATATGGGTGTCGATTTCTTTTGGAATGATTATGACGAAATAAAAGATTTGAAAAATTTATGGATATTAAATCATTATCAATATAATGATTTAGCTCGAAATCAAGGTAAAAGGGGTATGATTTTGGCGCGCAATTCAATGATTGCTGCTCACAGATATCCAGTTTTATACTCAGGTCAAACACAGGTTAGTTGGTCTAATTTTAAATTATTACCATTCTTTAATCTTTCGGCATCAAATATTGGAGTATCGTGGTGGAGCCACGATGTCGGAGGACATCACGGTGGTATCGAAGACCCTGAACTATATATTCGAAGCGTTCAACTTGGAACCTTCAGCCCCATCATGAGATTTCACTCATCGGGTGGAAAATATTACAAACGTGAGCCATGGCGCTGGGATCATAGAACCCGTGAAATAGTCAACAATTATCTAAAACAAAGACACGAGTTAACTTCGTATTTATATACCGAAGCTTATAAATATCATAAATTTGGAAAAGTTATCTTCCAGCCCCTATATTATGTTTTCCCTAAGGCTTATGATGACGATTTATATAGAAACGAATATTTCTTTGGTTCTGAATTATTTGTAACCCCTATCGTCAATAAAAAAGAACCGATTATGGATAGAACTATCCATCGCTTTTACCTACCGGAAGGTACTTGGTACGATTTTTATACCGGAAAGAAATATCTAGGTAATAAAAAGTATATAACCTTCTACAAAGAAGAGGACTATCCAGTCTTTGCCAAAAAAGGAAGTATTATTCCTCTTTCACTAAAGAGCAATACTAACAATACATCTAATCCTAGTGAACTTGAAATCCAGGTTTTTCCAGGGCAGAACAATACCTACAATCTTTACGAAGATGACGGTATAAGCTCACTTTATAAAGAAGGATATTATCTGCTCACACAAATAGATTACAACTATTTACCTAATAACTACACATTGATTATCAGAGCACTCGAGGGTAAGAGCGGAATAGTTCCAGACAAGAGATCGTATAAGATTCGCTTTAGAAACACTAAGTATTCCGAAGAAGTTAAAACCTATTACAAAACTGAAGAAATACCTAATAATTCTTACGTAGATAATAACGATTTTGTCGTCGAAGTTAATGACGTTTCGACAATTGGTCAGCTGACGATAAATTGTAAGGGTAATGATATCGAAATAGATGCCGCCAGAGTAATGAACGAAGATATCGACGAAATTATTAAAGATCTAATGATACCAACCCTTATTAAAGAGAGTATCGCTGAAATTATTTTTGGACCATTAGAATTATCTGAAAAACGTATCGCTCTTCGTAAGCTAAAGAAACAAGGACTCGATCAAAGCTTCATCAAGTTGTTCTTAAAATTACTTGAATACGCAAGCCAAGTCTAGTATAATATAGGCAATTGCCAAAGAAGTATTAGCAAAAGCAAAAACTTATAGAAAGCTAGAATGATGGAAGCTAGCAGTGGAGCTTTGTGAACTTGTCTTTATAAAAGGCAAAACGGTTACGCGTTATAGTTTTTGAGAAGTAACTAAGGTGGTACCACGATAATTCGTCCTTACAGGGGAATTATCGTTTTTATTTGGAGGTTATAATGATAGAATTTACAATGACTCTAGTATTTGTATATATACTTTACTATATTATGAATATAAGAAAATATGATAAAGAGGGAAATTTTAAAGCAACTAAAAAAAGTAAAGATCAGCCTAAAATTCCTATCGAAGTAGAGCTCTTAATCAGAAAGTATAGAGTAGATATATCTAAATTAAATTATAGAGGATTATTAAAACTAGTTGGTTTTGTTTGCGCTCTTGATATAGCGCTTATCGTTGCTACAGTAATTAATATTGCTATCGATAATGTTGTCCTAAAAATTATTATTGGCGGATTACTGACAATACCAGTTATTATGATAAGTTATGCAATTATGGGAAATTATTTTAAAAAGAAAGGTTTGGTAATAAAGAATGATCGAAATAAGTAAAGAAATAGAAAACAAATGGCAAAATTATTGGGATGAACATTCCAGTTTTAAAGCTGAAAACAATTCGTCTAAAGAGAAATATTATTACCTGGTTGAGTTTCCTTATCCTTCGGGAGCAGGCTTACATGTTGGTCATGCAAGGAGCTATTCAGCACTAGATGTCATGGCTCGCAAAAAACGAATGGAAGGATATAACGTCCTCTTTCCAATCGGCTGGGATGCTTTTGGTGCTCCGGCTGAGCAATACGCTGTTCAAAATAAGATACATCCGCGAGATGCTGTCATAGAAAACATAAAAGTATTTAAGAAGCAAATTAAAGATCTCGGTATATCTTTTGATTGGAGCAGAGAGTTTTCAACAACCGATCCTGATTATTATAAATGGACGCAGTGGCAATTCTTAAAGTTTTATGAGCATGATATGGCTTATAAAGCAAAGAAGAATATTAATTGGTGTCCAAGTTGTAAGACGGGATTATCTAATGAAGATTCATCGGGAGGAGTCTGTGAAAGATGCGGAACAGCTGTTGAACAAAAAGAAAAAGAGCAGTGGATGCTAAGAATGTCTAATTATGCTGAAAGCTTAATAGAGGGATTAGATGATACTGATTTTCAAGAAAAAACCAAAATGGCTCAGATTAACTGGATAGGTAAATCAACCGGAGCTGAGGTTATTTTCAAAGTCAAAGAGACAAATGATAAAATCGAAGTTTTTACCACAAGGCCAGACACTTTGTTTGGAGCAACCTTTATGGTTTTAGCTCCAGAACATCCACTTATCGATAAGAATAAAGATATTATCACGAATTTTGATGAAGTCACAGCTTACAGAGCTAAAACGAAATTAAAAACGGAGTTTGAACGACAGGCTCATACAGATAAAACAGGAGTTAGATTAGCTTCGTTTAATGCTATTAATCCACTTAGTGAAAAAGAAATTCCAATATACATATCCGATTATGTCATGATGGAATATGGAACTGGAGCTATTATGGCCGTTCCTGCTCACGATGAACGTGATTATGACTTTGCTAAGAAATTTGGCATCGAAATAATCGAAGTTATCAAAGGTGGAGAGATTGAAAATGCATCATACGATGGTGACGGTGAAATGATCAATTCGGGATTTTTAAACGGAATTACGACAAAAACCGAAGCTATCGAAAAAACAATCGCATATCTCGAGGAAAAAGGACTAGCAAAAAAGAAAACAAACTATCGTCTTCAAGACTGGATTTTCTCTCGGCAAAGATTTTGGGGAGAACCTATTCCACTTATTCATTGCGAAGAATGTGGCTGGGTACCTGTTCCCGAGGAAGATCTTCCGGTAACCTTACCAGACGTAGCATTTTACGAACCTAGTGAGGATGGGGAAAGTCCACTTGCAAAAATCGATGACTGGGTTAATGCTAGCTGTCCAAAATGCGGAAACAAAGCAAGGCGCGAGACTGATACAATGCCTAACTGGGCAGGTTCTTCGTGGTACTGGCTTCGTTACATGGATCCGCGTAACGATAAAGAAATCGCTTCGCAAGATGCTCTTAAATACTGGGGAAAGGTTGACTTTTATAATGGTGGAATGGAGCACGCAACAAGACACTTACTTTATGCAAGATTTTGGAATCAGTTTATGCACAATATCGGACTTCTGCCAAACTCTGAACCATTTAAAGTAAGAGTCTCACATGGTATGATTTTAGGATCAGACGGTGAAAAAATGAGTAAATCGCGAGGAAACGTCGTCAATCCAGACGAAGTTGTCGATAAATATGGTGCAGACGCGCTGCGAACATATGAAATGTTTATCGGTGATTATGAAAAAGAAGTAACTTGGAGCGAGCAAGGACTTAAAGGTTGTCGCCGATTCCTTGATCGTGTTATCAAAATTGGAACAAAATTAACAGAGGGCAATGAATATAGTGAATCTTTGCTTAAAAATATCAACAAGACAATCAAAAAAGTTAGCGAAGATATCGAACATATGAAATTTAACACTGCTGTGTCAGCCCTTATGATATTACTTAATGATTATGATGAAAAAGATGCTATCACCAAGGCTGACTATAGAATTCTTCTTCATTTGCTTAATCCGATTGCCCCACATATTACCGAAGAATTAAATGAGTATTATGATTTAGGGACAAGTTTTTGTGCAAGCACTTGGCCAACTTACGATGAAACTAAAATTGTCGATGAAGTTAAAAATATAGCCGTTCAAGTAAATGGGAAGCTGCGCGGAACAATCGAAGTAGCAATTGGTGAGTCTGAAGAAGAAATTAAAACTAAAGCACTTGCTGAAGCTAACGTGGCAAAACACCTCGAAGGCCAAGAGATTGTTAAAATAATTGTTATCAAAGATAAAATAGTCAATATTGTTATTAAATAGAGAAAAATTCTCTATTTTTTAATATTTTAATAATATATGATAAAATGTTTTAAAGAGGATATGTTATGAAAAAGGAAAAGATTAATTCATTAACTAACATTTCTAGAGCCATAATCATGATTGCAGTCGCGGACTTTGCAATACTTGTAAGCAGTTATAAATTTTTAAATTTAGATGTATTTAATAGATATTTTTATGCCTACTTTATCGTCGCTGTAATTTTAGGCAATCTAGGACTACTTGTAATTGATATCGTAGCTAAAGCAAATGAGAACAAAAAGTCTAAAGCTAATATCATTTTAGATGGCTTAAAGAAAGTAAGTAAGATTTCACTAGTAGCATTTTTATTGATACTTGTTTGTTCTAATCCCCTTGCTAAACTACTGTCACCAGGAGATAGTAAAAATCTAGCCGAAGCTATAAGTATATTTTCTTTGTCTGTTTTAACAGTTCCGACGCTTAGGCTTATATATATGAGTTTAGCCAAAACTAAAGAAAATCAATATAATTTATATTTAATAGAGAAACTAATGATATTAGTAGTTCTTCTTCTTGTTACCCTTTTAAAGGGGGATAAATCCCTTGGTGAAGACTTTTACTTGTTTGTGCTAACAACCGTTTGGATAATGGCACCTCTTTCTCTTTTTCTCATAATTAGATCGAGACCTAAAAAGAAAAGAGAGATAAAAACGATCGCTAATGAAGAAGTTTATCTATTTGAAAAAACTAAGAATATATCACTTTTAAGTATGTATCTTAGTTTATTTGTCATTATCGATTTTGCTTTGATAAGTTTTACTTTAAGAATTTTAAAATATAATCAAATGTTTATCGACGAAGTGCTTTTTGCCTTTTCAACTTCGGCTTTTAAGCTAGCTATCGTCATTATGATATTGGTGGTCAGCTTTATTTACAAAAATATTATTTCTTTGAAAGAAGATTTGGCTAGTGGTAATAAAGAGGGAGTTAAAGAGGGAATCGATCTAATCATTAGAAAAGTTCTTTATGCTGTTTTACCTTTATCACTATTAATGTCACTTTTATCTAAAGAAGTTTGGATGATGCTATTTAAGCTCGAAGGTTTTGGTGGGTCGGTACTAGCAATTTTTTCCTTTATGATTATGACTAACGCTTTAGCCCTTGCTTCGATGATAATTCTTCTTGTAACTGGTGACAAAGTAACGATTAAAAAATCATTAAAGATATCTTTATTAATTAAAATCTTATCGATCTATTTCATTATAAACAGTTTCTTGGAGATAGGTTTTTCAGCATATTTTGCAATTATAACTTCATCTATCATTGCCCAACTGATTATTATTGCTATCAATATGAATTTTCTATCTAAGAAATATAAATTTAATAGTGAACGAACAGCTAGACTTTTATTTGATAATATATTTGTTGGAATAATTATCTCTATTTTAATAATTACTCTAAAATTCTTCATTAGATTAGATAAATTTCCGAGTTTATCTGTCGTTTTATTAATTACTTTTATAACGCTCGCTGTTTATCTGTTCATAACTAACAAAGGGGGATTACAAAAGACCCTTTCCCGTAGGAGGTAGCATGAGACTAAGAAACTTAAAGAACAAAGATGAAATATTACTAGAGTCACAAACTCTAGTTTTAAATAGCAAAGAGAAAAAAAATAAATGGTCAAAACATTTTGGTAACGACAAACCCATTCACCTAGAAATAGGTATGGGTAAGGGTGATTTTATCATAGCCAAAGCATTGGCGAATCCCGAGATAAACTTCTTAGGTATGGAAAAATATGATAGCGTTATTGCCAGAGCTGTTCAAAAAATGCCTGAATATATTGATAATCTATGTTTAATTAGAGCCAGTGCCGAAGACATCGAAGAAATATTTGCTAAAGAGATAGATACTATATATCTTAACTTTTCTGATCCTTGGCCCAAAAAAAGACACGCTGAGCGTCGCCTTAGTAGCAATACTTTTTTAGCAAAGTATTCAAATGTTTTTAAAGGAAGCGAAAAGATCATTCAAAAGACCGACAGTCTCAGCCTTTTTGAGTTTTCTTTGATCAATTATTCACAAAACAAATTCACTATCGAAGAACTTTCTTTAGATCTTCACAATAGTAGAATAGAAAACAATATAATGACTGAATATGAAAAAAAGTTTATTGGACAAGTAATATACTATGTATCTGTCAAAAAATAGTGAAAAATGACTAAATAAATGTTAGAATATTATTGATACATAAAAATATGTTATAATTTATTAAGAGTAGGTGAAAAATGAAAAGGCTTATCGTGCTTACCATCTCTCTATTAGCTCTTACGGCTTGTAACCTTTCAGTTGTAAATGATTACTCTTACGAAGAAATAATAGATAATGTTCTCCTGGCTAAAGTTAAGCATACAGCTAATGAACATTTTGAAGGTTACAAGTATTATCTTCCAAAGGGAATGGTAGTCTTAGAAAAGAATGATTTAAATACTAGTTTGTATTATAAAGGCGATAAAATGTATATGTATAATGATACTTTATCGTACTACTATAAAGAAAAAATAGATTACAAAGTAGATAAAGATTTGCATTATGCAAAAAATATAAAGTCTGCTTCTAAAGTAGGATACTTAGAAATAGACAAAAGAGATGACAAATATTATTTCAACTATGTATATAATTACAGTAAAATCGAAGGAGCTTGCGTCGAGCGTAATATCAAAGAGTGTTTGATACAGTCGAGTTTAATGCTTGCCAGCGTCGAGTATAACGACGTTATCATTGCGAGCTTTATAAGAGAAAATGCCGTTGTTTATGAAGAAAAAGTTTTCGATATCTTCAAAACTAAAAAAAGAACGACAGCAACTCTCAATTTTGATGGAGAGATAGATCAAGGAACAAGCGAAGAAAATAATGGCTTAGTCGAAGAGGATTTTATTCCAAAGACTGAGACCATCGATTAAGGAGAGTGTTTAAATGTCAATTTGGGCTAAGATAAAGGGAGCTTTATTCGAAGAAGAAGAATACGAAGAAGAAGTTCAAGTCTCTGATTCAAAGAAAAAGGCCAAGAAGAAAAAGAAAAAAGTAGATGATGAAGAAGTCAAGGTTGCTAAGCAGATTGATCTTCCAGAGCAACAACTAAATGTTAAAGAGGAAGCTGATGAAGAGTTTGAAGCAGAAGCAGAAGCTGAAGAAGACTTCGATGATGAATTAGAAAGTTTTTCATCTAGACTGGAGAGAAATCAAAAGTATACGATGGACTTTGATGAAGAAGACTTTAAAGAAGAAGTTGAATTAAGTGAAAATATCGAAGAAAAAATGGAACTTCCTTCATGGCGCGATGCACCAGGGGCCGAAGTTAAAATAGCTTCCGTTCCATACGAAGGAATAAAAGAAAAACAAATCTTTAAACCGACACCGATAATCTCTCCGATATATGGAATCTTAGATAAGAACTATCGCAAAGAAGATGTCGTAACTAAAAGAAAAGTTAGATTATCGACAACTTCATCTAGAAGACCAGATCTCGATAAAGTAAGAGAAAAAGCTTATGGGGAAACACTCGAAGAAGAAAAACTAATGCGAAGAAGCGAAAAACTTCCAGAGCCTGGAGCCCCAGCAGAACCGATCAGTTTTGAAGAAGAAATGGATAAGGGATTAATCGATTTAAATAAAGATGTTGCTCCGGCAGTTGAAACAGTAACGGTTGGAGATGCTGAAGAATACTTCGATGAATTAGGGCTTGAATACAACGTTGATTATAAAGATGAATCGATCGAAAAGTTAAAACAAAAACCAAGACGAAGTGATAAAGAAGAAGAACTAGAAGAGCCAGAACTTGAGGAAGTTAAAGAAGAAATAATCGAAGAAGCTGATGAAGAAGACGGAGATAACCTCTTTGATCTAATCGAAGCTATGTACGATGATGAGGAGAATTAAGAAATGGAATTTATGAGTCAATTAATGCCGATAATTATTTACATTTTATTAGCTATCTTGCTTATAGTATTGATTATTTTAGTAATCAAGTTACTTACGACGGTCGACAAGACCAATGCTGTTTTAGAAGATATCGAAAAGAAATCAAAATCTTTAGATGGTGTCTTTGGAGCGGTAGATACATTAACTGATACTATATCACTAGCTAGCGACCGTTTAATCGATGGTATTGCTTCGGTTGTAAGTCGCGTTATAAATGCTGGTAAAAAAAGAAAGAGAAAAACGAAAGGAGAAGAAGATGAGTAAGAAAAAAGGATTTGGAAAGTTCCTAACAGGAGCTGCTATTGGAGCAGGACTTGGACTACTTTTTGCACCTAAATCAGGTAAAGAAACAAGAGCAGAACTAAAAGTAAAATTTGATGAACTGCTTGATGATGTAAAAAACATCGATGCGAAAGAAGTAAGAGTAAACATCGAAAATAAGATAGCAGACCTTAAAAATGAATTAGCTGATCTAGATAGAGAAAAAGCTCTAGCTATAGCTAAAGAAAAAGGAAATGCCATTAAAGTCAAAGCCGAAGAACTAGTAGATCTAGCTAAAGAAAAAGGAACTCCAGTTGTTCAAAAGAAAGCTGAAGAAGCAAGATTGGTTGCTATCAAAGCAGTCAAAGAAATTCTAGTAAAACTAGAAAAGAAATAAAAAAGAAAACACTTCGAAAGAAGTGTTTTTATCTGCGTTAAAAGCTAACAACAATTAAAATACCTCCAAGTGTTACAAAAATCGGTATGTCTGCTTTTAATAATAATATATTAGAAGAGCTTATTTTGTCACCTAATCTCGCAAATATTGGATATAAAGCTTTTGCTTCGAATAAATTAAAGAAAGTAGATATTCCAGCAACTGTTACACGGATCGAAGCAGAAGCTTTTATTGATAACCCAAGTTTAATAAATATTAGAATGATAGGACGTAGCAATTTAAATGATATGGATCTCTATAGAGACTGGAACGGTACCGCTACTATAATTTTTGCCCCATAACAAAAAAAGATAGCATTTGCTATCTTTTTTAACCTCTGTTATAGTATTCGACAATTAGTGCTTCGTTAATATCGGCGTTAAGTTCATTTCTCTCTGGCATACGTACATATACGCCTTCAAGTTTATTAGCGTCGAAAGTAACAAATTCTGCTCTGGCAAGTAACTTGTCTAGAGCTTCTCTGACAACTTTCATATCACTATTCTTAAGAGAAATAGTGCTTCCTGCTACAACACGGTAAGATGGGATATCGATTTTTTGACCATCGACACGAATGTGTCCATGATTAACTAATTGTCTAGCCCCTCTTCTTGTCGAAGCAAGTCCCATACGATATACGACGTTATCTAATCTAGATTCTAATAGTTTAAGTAAGTTCTCACCATGGATACCTTCCATCTTTTGAGCTTCCTTAAATGTCTTATAGAACTGTTTCTCACCAAGTCCATACATGAATCTTACTTTTTGTTTTTCTTTTAACTGTGTTCCGTATTCAGTAATCTTAGCACGACGAGTTCTTCCGTGTTGTCCTGGTCCATATGGACGTTTGACTATATCTTTACCACTTTCCAGGGTAGAGAAACCAACACGACGACTCTTTTTAAACGCTGGTCCTGTGTATCTTGACATTTTGATCCTCCTTTATTTATATTTCATAAACAAAAGACTTCTACTTTAAATATAGGGAGTTTATTTCAATACTTTCACTTTAACAGCCAAGTTACTTATAAACTTAATAAACACGTTATATTTAATGGGTAGTGCTGTTTTGAATATGCGTTTATAATTATACATAAAGAGCATAAATAAGTCAACAAAATATAGAAATCTTTGCTATCCTATGATATTATTAATCTAACATAGGTGATAATATGGAAAATGAACATATAGCTAAAAGTGAACAAAAACTAATTGTAGGTCTTGGCTTTAGGTTAGATACCCTGAGACACCTAAGAAAAAGAGCTAAGAATAGTTCTGATCAAAAGGAATTGAAAGACACTATAGTTATGGTGTCAGAAACACTAGTAGCTCTTTTAGGTAAACATGTAGGTATTAATAAAGATAACGATATTGTCTTTGTAAGACCGATCGATACTAAGAAAATAGCTAAAGTAGTCAACAAGGGATTAAGTAATCAATTAGAAGAAAAAGCTAAAACGAGATAGGAGATAAGTAATGAAAGTAGATATGAACATAGTTATGAATATTACGTATACTGTCATTTTTTTCATTGCTGTAATAGCTCTTATATATATAAACAAAAGAAGAAAAATAAATTCCTGCATTAAAACGATTGAAAATTTAGAATTTGAAAAGAATATAATAGCCAGTTCATCGATTGCTTCGGAGCTTGATAAAGTAGAGACGATCATTAAAAATGAAAAAGCTGAAGAAAAGTATAATAATTGGGTAAAAAGATATAATGAAATCAAAGAAGAGCGTATTCCAAGACTAGATGATATGATTATTGACCTTGAGCTTTTACTTGATAAAAAAGATTATAGTTCTTTTCATATAGCCGAAGCTAAGGCTGAAATAGAGTTATATAAAACTAAAAATGCTAACGATACTTTAATGCTTGAAATACAAGAAGTTAATTCTAGTGAAGAAAAATATAGAACAATCATTACTAAATTAAAAGCTAAGTATAGAGAACTTATTAATATTTTTAACAATACGAAAGAAGAGTATGGAGAGATAGCGGACACTATCGATCTTCAGTTTGAAAATATCGAACGTCGCTTTCAAGACTTTGAGTCCTTCATGGAAAGAAATGAATATAGCGAAGTTGTTCATATCGTCAAAGCGCTCGATACGATGATCGATCATATGACTATCATTGTCGAACAAACACCAGATTTAATCCTTTTAGCAACTAGATTGATTCCTAAAAAGATCGAACAGATAACCGAAAAATATGAAAAAATGCTCGATGATGACTATTCACTAAATTACTTAAATATAACCTACAACATGGAAGAAGCAATTAAAAACATTAATTTGATTATGGATAGAATTAGAGTTCTTAACCTAGAAGACTGTCTCTTTGAGTTAAAGACAATGATAAGTTATCTTGACTCCCTATTCGAAGACTTCGATAGAGAAAAGATAGCTAGAAAAAATTATGAAGCTAACTACCCACCGTTTAGTGAAAGACTGCTTAAAACCAACAGGACTTTTGCCGATATCTTTAAGCAGATAGAAAGTGTTAAAAACACCTATTCCTTGACCGAAGAAGAGATAAATACCTTTGAGCGAGTTAATTCGAGTTTAGAAGAATTAAATAAAGAAACCAAACAGAATTTAAAAGCGCTCGATAAGAAAAAAATACCGTATTCAGAAGCAAGTATTGCTATGCAGGAAGTTTCAACTAAGCTTAAAGAGATCGAAGAAGCGCTCGATAATTCGCTTAGATCTTTAGGTAATATGTATGATGATGAACAAAGAGCTAGAGAACAACTTGATGATATTCAAGAACTTCTTGCTTGTGCTAAAGTAGAAAGAAGAAAAGTTAAACTTCCAACGGTAGAGCAACTTCATTATGTCCAGTTATCCGAAGCTAATGAAGCAATAAGCGAAGTAATCAAAGAACTATCTAAAAAACCGATCGATATTAAGATTTTAAATACACGTGTCGACACAGCAAGAGATCTGGCACTAAAAGTATACGCGAGCACCGGTAGAGTGATGCTTGAAGCAGGCAGTTGTGAAGAGTTAATTGTCTATGCTAATAAATATAGAGCTAGTCATCAAAAGATAGATGAAGAAATAAAAGTAGCGGAAAGAGAGTTCTTCAAGGGAGATTATAAAGATTGCATCGCCGTTGTTCTAAAAAGTTTAGAATTAGTCGAGCCAGATATAAGAGAGAGATGTCATGAAATTAGATAATAAAGGATTTGTTACTAAAGAGATAATGATCTCGTTGCTACTTATAATTCTTTTAATAGTGGTAGTATCACAAACGATACTTAAAAACACTGATCAAATAGGTTTTACAGCTTTTGTTAAATTAGCTAACAAATTTGGGGATCAAGCAGCGCTTATTAGAGATGAAGATTCCCGTTTTAATGAAGAATTATTCTTAATTGATTTATTAAGTGATCATAACAACTATGCTACTGCCGATGACTATAGGAGTCCATTTAGCGATGAGCTTTGTGATAAATACGAAAGTAGATTGTATAATTATCGTGGAGAAAAACGAGTAAGTTTAAAGTGTGACAATTACATTATTGCTGATCATGTCAAAGGGGCCAAGTCCGTTCGTATTAACAAAGTTGGACCTTGGTTAGCTGGTGATACCAAAGAAGCTATAAGTGAAATGGAAAAGAGTAATATCGAGACAGATACTTTCTACAGTTTAGATGACGGTAGCATGACAAACTTTTATATTGAAAGGCAGTTCATCGATCGGTACAATAAGTTAAAAGGTACTAAGTTTTTATTTTTATTCCAGGTCAAAGAAGTAAGTAAAATAGTTGAAAAGACCTATTATCGAACCAATGATTTTGTCAAAGAAAAATAAGGCTCATAAAAGTCTTTTTCTTTTGCATATCTAAGTCTTGTGTTATAATATACTTGGTGATTTAGATGGGTATATTTGATAAATTAAAAAAAGTTTTTACGAAAGAAAATGTCAAAAACGAAGAACTAACCGAAGAGGTTAAAATATATGAAAAAGGTCTTACTAAAAGTCGCGAGAATTTTGTCTCAAAACTTATTAATTTGACCAATAAGTATCATAGTATAACCGAAGATTATTTTGCTGAACTCGAAGAGATTTTGATTATGGCAGATATCGGGGTTACAACAATCATGGACTTCATGGAAACGATTAGAAAAAGAGTTAGACAAGAAAATCTTCAAAGTCCTGAGGACTTAAAAGAAATTATTGTCGATGAACTTTTTATTATCTATGTTAATGAAGAAGTTATTCAAAGTAAGATCAATTTCGCTGATAAACGTCCAACTGTTGTTCTTTTTGTCGGAGTAAACGGAGTTGGAAAAACAACGACTATTGCTAAGCTTGCCTCTAAAATGATCGATGAAGGAAAAACAGTCAAGATGATAGCTGCGGATACCTTTAGAGCAGGAGCGATAGAGCAACTGCGACTTTGGTCAGAGCGCGTCGGTGCCAGTTTCTATGGTACAAAGCAAGGAGCAGATCCCTCAAGCGTCGTTTATAACGGGCTGGAAGAAGCTCTTAGTGATAAAACGGACGTCGTCATGATCGATACGGCCGGAAGACTGCAAAACAAGACTAACCTGATGGGTGAGCTTGAGAAAATCAACAAAGTAATAGGTAAGATTGTTGCTGATGGTCCACATGAAACGCTGCTTGTTATCGATGCCACAACCGGACAAAACGGCGTCTCACAAGCCTCGGCTTTCAAAGAGATAACAAGTGTAAGTGGTATCGTCTTAACAAAGTTAGATGGTACAGCCAAAGGAGGTATCGTTCTAGCAATTAAAGATAAAGTTGGAATCCCTGTAAAATTCGTCGGCTTTGGTGAGAGAAAAGAAGACCTTCAAGCCTTCGATATCGAAAAATATATATATGGTTTATTTAAGGAAATGCTCTAATGGATAAGACGATATTATTAAACAACTTATACGATTACTACAAAGAATTGTTTACGGAAAAACAAAGAGAGTGTTTTGAAAAGTACTACTTCGAGAACCTATCGCTAAGTGAAATAGCTGAAGAACTTAAAATAAGTAGAAATGCTATTCACAATCAAGTACAAACAGTCGAAGATAAACTATATTATTATGAAAAAAATCTTTCGATGTTAGAAAGAAGAAAAAAAGTTCTTAAAAAAGTCGAAAATCTTCTAGATAATGATACAATAGAAGATATAAAAGAAATATTATAAAAAAGAGAAGAGGGAAAATATGTTTGATAAAATTGTATTTATGAATGAGGGTAACATCTATGTAAATATAAAGGAAGGAGTAGAGGTTAAGAATAATATACTCAATATGCACGTTGTTGTATCAGATGTTGAAAAACATTTGTTAGGTGAAATTGAAGAAATAAAAAATAGGGAAGTCAAAATTAGGCTACTTGGAGAATTTAAAAATGGAGAACTTTTTGCTGGCGTCCTTAGAAAACCACTTTTAGATGCTCAAATAAGAGGAGTGGTAAACGAAGAAATTCCGTTACTACTTGGTAAAGCTGATGAAAATTCACTTCATCTGGGAGGAAGTCCTTTCTATAACAATTTTCCTATCTATTTTAATATCAATGACTTTTTCAGTAATCACTTTGCCATTTTCGGTAATAGTGGTTCTGGTAAATCTTGGGGACTTGCTAAACTTTTACAAAATGTTTTTTACAACGATAAGATTAAACCTTATCGAGCTAACTTTATTCTCTTTGATATTTCGGGAGAGTATTCACAAGCTTTCAGCAATTTAAATAGTATCAATCCAAATTATAACTATAGAGTATTTACTTCATCAGAATTTGAACCTACTTTCGAAAAATTAAGAATTCCAATCTGGTTACTAGATAAAGATGATTTAGCATTACTACTACAGTGTGATAAACACACTCAATTGCCACTTGTCGAACGGATGATTAAACTAGCCAGAGTCTTTGCCGAAGAAGGTGAAGCAGCAGCTAGATATAAAGATCACTTGATCGGTAAAGCGATAGTGTCGGTTCTATACAGCGAGCAAACTCCTGCTCAAAAAAGAAATGACATATATACGATAGTCGAGGAGTGTAGTACCGAAAATTTCCATTTAGAAGCAGTGCTTCAAGGAGTTGGTTACACCAGAAAGTTTAGAGATTGTTTTAATATCGATAAGACGGGTACCTTTACCGAAGGAATCCTGCTTACTGAATATGTAACAAGTTTTATCGATCCTATCTTAGATGGGTACGAGCCAAAACAAGATGTCTTCTACAACCTTGGTGGACTTAAAACGGCGCTCAACTTTACTTTAATATCAGATGGTTGGTATAAAAACCAGAGAACATATTCTGATGCTGTTACGGTAAAAGTTAGATTAGATGCCTTAATTAGCAGTAGTTACAGTCATGTTTTTGACTATCCTAACTTTGTCAATGTCGAGCAGTATCTATCTTCGTTACTTATCCAAAACGATAGAAAGTATCAAATCATCAACATCAACCTAGAAGATATGGATGATGTTGTTGCTGCGGTTATCACCAAGATCTTTACGAAGATTTTGTTTAATTACTCGAAAATGATCGAAGATCGTGGTACAATACCGTTTCACATCATTGTCGATGAGGCGCATCGATACATTAAAAACAATGACAACGATAGTTTCTTAATCGGATATAATATATTCGAGCGAGTTGCTAAAGAAGGAAGAAAGTACGGAGTATTACTTGGAATTATAACGCAGCGTCCAGTTGAGTTATCAGATACCGTAATCTCGCAATCGTCTAACTTCCTAATATTTAAGACAAACCATCCACGTGATGCAGAATATATTAGACAGATGGTTCCAAATATCAATGCCGAAGTTGTCGAAAAGCAAAAAAGTTTACAATCTGGTACTTGCTTAGGCTTTGGTTCAGCCTTTAAGATACCGGTCGTCGTTCGCTTAGACAAGCCAGACCCAGCACCTATGAGTAGCAACAGTGATGTCATTAAACATTGGGGCGGAGGACAATAATCATTAATTTAGGGAGGTTTTAAAAATGAAATATAAAATTGATGAAAATAGTAATAAAGCAGAAATATTAAAAGGGTATAACCTAGTAAAAACCAAAAATGCTGGCAAAGTTATCGAAGCTAAATATTTAGATGGTTCTAGGGACTATCATGCTTTTGAAGAAGGAACAATTAATAATCTAAATAACAAGCTTGAAGAACAGATGAAAGAATACACTATGTCAGCCAAAAGAAAAATCGAAGAATTAGATATTAAAGGGAAATTAAATTTAGCTGTGGGCTTAACAGCATCATCAGGACTGGCATTTGCACAGATTTCCAACTTCAGTTTATCAAATAATTTAGTCGATATCTTTGTCAAAGCTGCACTAGCTCTTATCGCCGCAAGTGGTTTTGGAACAGCGGTTAAAAACTTAGCTCTTCGTACCGATTTAAAGAAGTATAACACCTATAAGTTAAATCAAAGAGATTTAGAGGATACTTACGCTAAAATCGTTCAGAACGAAAACTATATAAGTGATAGAAGAGTAAGAGATAATAGTATTACACTTAATAACCTTGATGATTTCAGTGCTAAAGAATTAGAGAAAAGATTAATCAAAGTTAAAAGATACAAACAAATGGAAGGGTGATTAGATGTTCGATGCTTTAGGTGAGCGTCTCCAGTCTGCGGTATCCAAGATAAAGGGATACGGTAAGATAAGTGAAGAGAATATAGAACAAGCAACCAGAGAGATACGTTTAGCTTTACTTGAAGCCGATGTCAATTATCAGGTTGTCAAAGAATTTGTTGCCAAAGTTAAAGAAAAAGCAATGGGTGAAGAAGTAGCTACTTCGATTAAGCCTGGCGATATGTTTGTTAAGATCGTCCAAGATGAACTGACAACCTTACTTGGTGGTGAAGCAAAAAGCCTTAATTTAGTGGGTAATCCCGCAAAGGCTATGCTTGTGGGTCTCCAAGGATCTGGTAAGACGACAGCTATTGGAAAAATAGCTCTACATCTTCGCAAAGTTCACAGCAAAAAACCACTTATGGTCGCTTGTGATATTTATAGGCCAGCGGCAATCGATCAGTTAAAACAAATTGCTAAACAACTAGATATTCCAGTTTATGAAGAAGGGCAAGAAGATCCTCGTCAGATTGTTACTAATGCTTTAGCTTATGCTAAGGAAAACAATCATGATTATGTATTAATTGATACAGCAGGGCGTCTTCATATCGATGAAGAACTGATGGATGAACTAAAAGACATAGCAGCTATTGTTAAACCTGAAGAAACACTCTTGGTCATCGATGCAATGATGGGACAAGATGCAATTAACGTTATCAAAGGATTCGATGAGAGCCTAAGTCTAAGTGGAGTAATTCTAAGTAAGATGGATGGAGATACCCGTGGAGGAGTCGCTCTTTCAGCCAGATATTTAACTAATGTTCCAATTAAATTTATCGGAACTAGTGAAAAAATGGATGGTTTAGAAAGCTTTGATCCAAAACGCATGTCAGGCAGAATACTTGGTATGGGTGATATTGTCTCCCTAGTTGAAAAAGCAAGTGAAGCAATCGATGAAAAAGAGGCCGAAAAGCTTGCCAAAAAAATGCAATCGGGTAAGTTTGACCTGGAAGACTTTTTAAAGCAAATGAAAAGTATCAAAAAGATGGGACCGCTTGAAAATCTAATTAAACTTATGCCGGGAGCAAGTAAGATGGGTCTTGATAAAATTACTATCGATCCTAAACAAATCGCTCACGTCGAAGCTATTATTTTATCGATGACCCCGCAAGAGCGTCGTAACCCCGACATTATTAAAGCAAGCCGAAAAACGCGTATTGCTAAGGGGTGTGGCCTATCAGTCCAAGAGGTCAATAAACTTTTAACTCAATTTGAAAACACCAAGAAGATTATGAAACAGATGCAAAGTGGAAACATGAAGTTTCCATTCTAAGAGCGCTAGCTCTTTTTCTTTGTAAAAGATTAAAAAATGTGATATAATTCCCTATGAAATGGTGCACTATCCTAGTCAATACATGGTTGTGAAGATGAGGGTAAAATATCATTAAAGAGCATATCTATGAAGCATCTGGTGCTGGCTTCTTACGCCCAGTTTGGGGCTGGTGCTGGGTATGTAGGGATTTTGGGCACTCACAATGGCATGTGGGGTTAAACCCAATTTTCCGCGGAGACCTAGTCTTGTAAGTAATTATGACCTAGGCTTGAACCTGCCTTTGGCGCAAGCTAGAGGTAGAGTAGCTTGGCTTGAGTGGTAATGGGGAATAGAGACAGCTTAGATAAATCGTACAATTTTGATAAGTATTGCTCCTTGAAACTATTATTGCAAAAAAGCCTAGCAACATATGATATTGTTGGGGAAAACCCCTAGGGTGTAAATTATTGTAGGATTGCAGTGGGCACTAAGTGGCAATCGAGTAATAGTTAAGGCGACTTACTGTTTATTCTTTTAATAGGGAACTGCTTTTTGGTAACGAAGAGTAAGAATAAGGGAAATCCAACTCGACCTAAGGCACAAGGTTTACTACAGTAATACCATTTCACTTATTTTTGAAGGAATAAAATGAAAATAAAAGATTTTAAAGAAAAGTATTCACAAAAAGTTGTGAAGAAAAAAGTACAAGAGAAAAAAATGGTAGAGTGGAAGTGGATAGCAACTATCACAACTCTGGCCTTTGTCATCTCTTTTGTTTTTTCAGCTATATCCGAAGCTTTAATACCAAATATTAATTTGTTTTTCAGTAGTCTTTTAGTCCTTGTTGTTATTTCGATCGGTGTCATCTTCGACATGATCGGAATAGCGACGACCTCAAGCGATGTTAAAACTTTTAATTCGATGGCTACTAAAAAAGTGCAAGGAGCAGAATTAGCTATAAAATTTATCAAACAAGCTGATAAGGTATCGAGTTTTTGTAATGATGTAATCGGCGACATATGTAGTATCATCAGTGGATCTGGTGGAGCGGCCATTTCGATTATCATAGCCTTAAGATATGGATGGAACGTCTTTCTTGTAACACTTATTGTTACAGCGACAATCGCTGGACTTACGATCGGTGGAAAAGCGGCCGGAAAAAGTTTTGCCGTTAACAAAAGTGATTTAATTCTATACGAATTTGCTAAAATCTTGTCATATTTTTACAAAGCTAAACATTAAAAGTCTTTATATAGCTCAGATATTAAGTTATATTTATAGAGAGGAACTATATGAAAAAAGTATTGATGACAATTTATGCAGTACTTATTATCGCCGGTCTTGCGATCGTTTTTTCGTATATAAGTTTTTTAGTTAAAGAAAAAAACGAAAGAGAAGCCGTGAAAGAAAAGATAGATGTACAATACATCGACTTTAAAAAAAGTGTTCAAACTTTCTCGGATGTAAGAACGAGATTACTTAAAGAAATCTCTGGTATATATCTAGAAGATCTAGATAAGTCCCACGATGTCATAGAAAAAATCTTAAAAGATTACGATGCAGCAGTCAAAGATATTCAAACAGCTACGAAACCACTTAATGAGACAAGTCAGAATTTAAAAACGATGGATAAAGATATACAAAATAAAGTGTCAGCTTTTAAAATTAACTATGAACAATCTATTAATTATTATGTATCTGATTATGAAAAGTTAAATGAAAAAGTAAAACTATATAATGAATACCTAGAAGAAAATGCACCTAAGAAAGAGAAAATAACATTATTTAAAGCCATAATCGATGATTATGTAGACTTCGATGGGAATGGTGTGCTTTTAGGGGCAGAGTAAGGAGGGAAGATGAGTAAAATTGATATAATCGATGCTTATAATACATCGAAAATGAAAAAACTTAAAACAAAGACAGTTTTACGAAAAGTCCAGCCTAGAAAATCCAAACGAGTACTAGGTTACAAGATAATGTACTTCTCGATGTTTTTTGTTCCATTATTTATCTGTCTATTTATCGTATCGCGTCACAGTAGCGAATTATTTAAGCCTTGGATGTCAGTTATTCTACTTATGTCTGCGGTAGTATCCGTGTGGATATTATATTTAGGCTTTACGATGGTTGTTTTAAATAGAAAAATAGTTACTGGAAGAAAATACAAGCCTTGGTTTAAAGCGCTAGCTATAGTTGTCTTAACAATCTATGTAGCCGGAGGTGTAGGCTTTACCGTTTTACTTTATGGACCTCCGAAGAAGTTTAGAGAGTGGCTGATTACGACCGCTATGACGACGATGAGTCATCAGTATTATGCAACCTGGTTCTATGGACCGGCTGAAATAAATGAAGTTTTTGCTAATAATCGCGTAATAGAGTCTGGTGAAAATACTAATCCTGATCTAATTCAAATCGCAAAACCAGATGGAAATATAAAAATATATGCTAATAAATATGAAGAACAGATTCTTGATCATGATGGTGAAGATTATAAAATAATTGATATAAGTAGATCAGGCTTTAAAGGTAAAATTATCGCTATCTATGACCCATCTAAGATAGTACTAGCAACTTCTAAAGGTATGGGAACTAGTTTAGATAATGCCTATGGAGAATTATTAATTAGTATGTCTAAGCGTTATAATGCAAGTGTTGGTATAAATGCCGGAGGCTTTTACGACCCAACTTGGATGACTGCTGGAGGTGTACCCCACGGAATAGTTATATCTGAAGGTAAACTTCGTGCCAACAATCCAAAAGCTAATGTTGGTGGAGGACTAGTAGGCTTCAACAAAGAAGATAAATTAGTACTGACAAGAACAACCCCACAAAAGGCACTTGATATGGGCATAAGAGATGCTGTCGAGTTTGGTCCATACTTAATTGTTAACGGAAAGCCTTCCTTTATCAAAGGTAACGGTGGTTGGGGTTATGCACCCCGCACTGCAGTTGGTCAACGCAAAGATGGAATTGTTCTGTTTGTCGTTATCGATGGAAGACAAACAGCAAGCCGCGGAGCAGACATGGTTCAGTTAACGGAACTTATGCAAGACTATGGAGCAGTTAATGCTGCCTGCATGGACGGAGGAACATCTAGTGCCATGTCACTAGATCACAAATTGATTTCCAATCCACGTGATGGACGCAATAGACCACAGACTAGAAGAATACCAAATGCTTGGTTATTAATATCTTAAACAAAATATAGTTTCAAACTATATTTTTTGATGCTCTTTTATGATAAAATATATAATAGGTGATAGAATGAGACAAATGAATACTTTTAATTTGGAACCTTCAAAAGAAGAAGTTCAAGCAGAAGATTACAATAAAGATATGAGTGTTCCTTCGATAGGAGATCCATCATTAAGTGGAGGATATAACGATGGTTTTTATAATTCCGGAATGGAAAAGAAGCCTCTTTTCAGTAAGAAAGTTTTATTGATAGCAGGAGGAGCCTTGCTTGCTCTTATTATTATTTTAGTAATTGTGTTATCCATTAAGAACAATCCACAAAAAAGAATAACTCCATCATTACAAGTTTCTAAAATTGAAATAGATAAAGGAAATCAAAGTGAAATTAGAGCTAATATAAGTGATGATTTATATAGACAGTTGACTTGGAAAAGTAGTGATGAAAAAATAGCTACAGTAAAAGGGGGGACTGTAACAGGCATTGAAATAGGAACGGCTCAGATTACAGCCACTCTTCCTTCAGGTGCATATGAGGTTGTCGAAGTAACAATAAAAAGTAATGTACCCGAATTTGGTATAGGAGATGGTAATATTACACTTAATGGCGGAGAGACCAAAACGTTAAATCTTCAAGGAGCTCTCGTTAGTGAAGTAACGTGGACAAGCAGTTCACCACTTGTGGCTTCAGTAACAACTGGAACCGTAACTGCTATAAACACCGGAACGACGACCATTGTGGCTACGGCTAGTGATGGCAGAGTAAGTAAAATACTAGTAACGGTAAAGGGTCCTCACCCAGCTCCACAAGCGATAATGATAGGTGAAATTCCATATTTGACCATCGGTCAATCACACAAACTTGTAATTACGACTAAGCCCGAAGATGCCAGCAGAGTTTTCACTTATTCAAGTAGCAATCCTAGAGTTGCTGTAGTTGATGCCAATGGCGTCGTTAGACTGATTGGAGAAGGCGAAGCAAGCATTAGAGTAACAAGTTATAACGCTGTCGTTGCGGCCGTCAAAATATCGTCATATTAGAGAGGAAGAAAATGAAATTAAGAATAATGGATGGTAATGAAGCATGTAGTTATGTTTCATATCAGTTTAGCGAATTAGCAGGAATATATCCTATCACTCCGGCCTCGACAATGGCCGAAACGATCGAGCAGTGGTCAAGTGATGGAAAGAAAAACTTTTGGGGTGACAGAGTCGAAGTAGTCCAAATGGAAAGTGAAGCGGGAGCCATAGCAATGGTTCATGGTGCTTTGCAAAACGGAAGCTTAGCAACTACATACACAGCCAGCCAAGGATTACTTTTAATGATACCTAACATGTATAAAATAGCTGGGGAACTTCTTCCTTGCGTTATTAATGTGGCTGCAAGAACGATAGCGACCCATTCTTTATCGATTCTTGGTGATCATCAAGATATTTATGCGGTAAGACAAACTGGTTTTGCGATGTTAGCATCGTCATCAGTTCAGCAAGTAATGGACTTAACCGGAGTTGCCTATTTATCAACGCTTTCAGCTAAAGTGCCATTCATCAACTTCTTTGATGGCTTTAGAACAAGTCATGAGCTTCAAAAGATTGAAACGATTGACTTAGATAAATTAAAAGCCCTAATTGATCAAGATAAATTAACAGAATTTAAAAATAGAACTTTAGCTAACTCAAACGATACAAGAGGAACTAATCAAAATGATGATGTCTTTTTCCAAATAAGTGAAGCTCGAAATAAATATTATGATGACTTACCAGATATAGTCGCAGGATACTTAGATAAAATAAGTGAAATAACAGGTAGAGCTTACAAACCATTTAACTACTACGGAGCGCTTGATGCTGATAGAGTAATCGTTGCTATGGGAGCGGTCTGTGAAACAGTCAAAGAAGTCATTAGTCATTTTAACGGTCAAGGTGAAAAACTGGGACTTATCGAAGTTCATTTATACCGTCCATTTAGTACTAAGTACTTCTTAGATGTCCTTCCAGAATCAGTTAAAAAAATAGCGGTGCTATCACGTACTAAAGAAGCAGGTGCAGATGAACCACTTTATCTTGACGTCAAAAACATTTTAGCTGACCATCGCAAAGATATAGAATTAATCGGTGGACGCTACGGATTATCTAGTAAAGATACAACAGCTTATCAAATAAGAGCAGTCTACGAATTTTTAAATAATGAAAATAAATTTAATGGTTTTACTATCGGTATTCATGATGATCTAACTAAGCTTAGTTTGGAAGATGTCTATTACGATAAACCAAAGACGAGCCATGAAATATTAATATATGGTTTTGGATCGGATGGAATGGTCAGTGCTTCGGCTGATATCATCAAGATAACCGGAAACAACACCGATGCTAAAGTTCAAGGTTATTTTGAATATGACTCTAAAAAGTCTGGTGGCCTTACTAGGTCTCATCTGCGCTTTGCTAAAAAGCCAATAGAGAGCAGCTACTACGTCGAAGAAGCAAATATGCTAGTATGTTCAAATGATAATTACATCGGTAAATATAGCATGCTTGATCACGTCACCGAAGGAGGAATATTCCTTCTTAATACTAATAAGAACGAAGAAGAGCTCCAAAAAATATTAAGTAACCATGAAAAAAGGATATTAACGGGTAAAAACATAAAGTTTTACACGATAGATGCAACAACTATCGCTCAGGAGGAAGGACTTGCTAACAAGATTAATACTGTTATCGAAGTAGCTATCTTCAAATTAGCAAAGATAATCGATTTTGATTTTGCGATAGAACAGATGAAAAACGAATTGCATAAGACTTTTGCAAACAAACCAGCTGAAATTATTGAAATGAATATAAAAGCAATCGATCGCGCAAGGGATAGTTTAGTAGAGATTGATCTAAGCAAATTAGTAATCACAGAGACAGACATTGAAAAGTCACTCTTTCAAAAGTTTCTTGCAAAAGAAGGAAATAGTGTTCCCGTTAGCCAGCTAGCTAAACACGTCGATGGATCTTTCCCTGGGGGAGAGTCTAAACTAGAAAAAAGAGCTATCGCTGAATTCTTACCTTGTTATAACAGTGAAAAGTGTATAACTTGTAACCAGTGTGCCTTTGTCTGCCCTCACGCCGTCATAAGACCATTCTTATTGACAGCCGAAGAAGCCGAGGCAGCGCCAGAGTCAGTTAAAAAGACTTTGATTTCAGCAAATGTACCAGGAAAAGACTACCGTTTTACTATCGGCGTCAGCTATAAAGATTGTACCGGATGTGGATTATGTGCTAATACCTGTCCTGGAAAGGGCGGAGAAAAAGCTCTAGTAATGACTAAATTCGATGATGCAACTGATGAAGAATTTGTAGAGCGTAACGACTATCTATACGCAAACATTCATCAAAAAGAGGCTATGGCTCCAAATACTGTCAAGGGAAGCCAGTTTATCAAACCAAAATTCGAGTTTTCAGGAGCTTGCGCTGGATGCGGAGAAACTCCTTACTTAAGACTACTTACGCAACTCTTTGGTGAAGAGTTAGTTATCGCTAATGCGACCGGATGCTCTTCGATTTACGGTGGAAATATTCCAGGAACCCCATATTCAGTTCCATGGGCAAATTCACTCTTCGAAGATAATGCTGAGTTTGGTTACGGTATGGCCGTGGCTGACAGAATCCGTAAGGAAAAGATTCTTTCGCTAATCGAAGCTAATATAGAAACACTTAATCCAAAAGAAGTATATGAAGCTTTCTTAAATGAACCTAACTACGCTAATAGTATGAAAGTATTAAAACATATCGATACATGCGCCGTCGACGAACTTAAAAAACTTAAATCCTTCATCACTACTAAGTCATACTGGCTAATAGGTGGGGATGGATGGGCATACGATATCGGCTTTGGTGGACTTGATCATGTTCTTTCGACTAATGAAGATGTCAATATTCTGGTTTTAGATACCGAAGTTTATTCAAACACCGGTGGTCAAAGTTCTAAATCAAGTAGAGCCGGAAGTGTCGCTAAGTTTACGGCAACGGGAAAACAGCTAAATCGTAAAGATTTAGCAAAATTTGCTTTAACTTATCCTCATGTCTATGTTGCAACCATTTCACTTGGTGCTAACATGCAACAAACAATCAAAGCACTAAATGAAGCTAAAGCATACAAAGGACCATCGATTGTTATCGCTTATGCACCTTGTATTGCTCAAGGATTGTTAAAGGGCATGTCAAACACTATCGAAGAAGAGAAAGAAGCAACGAGAGTAGGTTATTTCCCAATCTTTAGATTTAATCCGGACACTCAAGAATTTTCACTAGATTCTAAAGCAGACTTCTCAGGATATCAAGACTTTCTAAATATGGAAAATAGATATAAGAGTCTTCATAAATTAAATGAAGAAGAAGCTCAAGATCTCCTTGATAAAAATGAAAATTTTGCTAAAGAAACATATAGTTTTTATGATAATTTAAGTAAAAAAGAAAGCTAAGTTAAACTTAGCTTTTTCTATTAAATACTATCTATTTATGATATCATTATACATAGAAACAGGTGATTAATTTGAAAGTAAAAAAAATGAAAGAAGATTCATTTTTAAAGGGAGCATTTATTGCTACGTTTGGAATAGTTATATGTAAGATATTAGGTATTTTATATGCTATACCTTTCTATTCGATAGTCGGAGAACAAGGTGGAGCTTTATACGGATATGCCTATAATATATATTCTATCTTTTTAGGTATATCTAATGCTGGTATTCCGTTAGCTATGAGTAAAATTATTAGTGAGTATCACACCCTTGGATATGAAAAAGCTAAAGATAGAGCTGCTACTTTAGGTAATACTATTCTTACGATAGTTGGAATAATATCGTTTATTATTCTTTTTGCTTTTGCTGATTATTTTGCCTATCTAATTATTGGAAAAACAACCGGAGGTAACACCGTTGCCGATGTTGCTTTTGTTATCAGAATAATATCATTTTCTATTCTAGTTGTCCCGATCATGAGTACCTTTAGAGGATACTTTCAAGGACATAAATACATTCTGCCAACGACCGTATCACAATTATTGGAACAGATTGTCAGAGTTACAATTATTATCGTTGGTAGCTTTCTTGCCAGTAAAATTTTCCATCTTAGTTTAAAAGAGACAGTAGGAATAGCTCTATTTGCTGCGACTATCGGAGCGATAGTGTCATTCTTATATTTATATATAAAGAAAAAAAGACATAAAGAAAATTTCCTATCTGATATTAAGGTCAACGAACCAAAGATAGGTGACAAAGTTATAGTTAAAACATTGATGATGTATGCTGTGCCATTTATCATGATCGATTTATTTAGATCACTTTATACATCAGTTGATACTTTCATGTTAGTAAGAGTTCTCGTTGGTAATTATTCATATACTAAAGATGTAGCAGAATCAGTTGTCAGCGTCTTTACCACTTGGGGAACTAAAATAAATATGATTATCATCGCTTTAGCTCCAGGAATTATGACTAGTTTAATCCCGACGATTACCAGCAGCCTTGCTAAAAAAGACTATGTCGATGTCAGATTCAAAATAAATCAAATGCTTCAAGTGTTGGTCTACTTAGCGATTCCTATGGGAGCAGGCCTAAGCTTTTTAGCAGGACCTGTCTGGCATGTCTTTTACGGAAGCAGTACATTAGGACCACAAGTTTATACTTACTTTGCCTTTGTCGCTGTCTTTACTATCTTTTTTACATCGAGTGTAACGACAGTACAATTACTAAAAGATTACAAGATTGTTTTTATTGCTTTAGTAAGTGGTTTACTTACTAAAGTATTCCTAAACGTTCCACTAATTCATCTGTTTAACAAACTAGGATTAGCTGAATATTATGGATCAACCACAGCTACTATATTAGGATATCTAGTTTGTACTATTCTTTGTCTAGATTACATGAGAAGAAAGTATCATGTTAATTACAAAGAGACATTTAATAAAAGTTTAAAAGTCATATTTGTAACCATTGTAATGGTTCTTTCACTGATATTAATTCGAATGGTTTTACCATTTGATGTTCACGGAAGACTAGCTAATTTAGCTGTTTTAGCTATCTATTCATTTATCGGAGCATCTATCTATATCATTATTACCCATAAAATGAATCTCATCGAAGAAATATTTGGTAAGAAAGTAATAGATAGAATCAAAAATATATTTAGTAAAACAAAAAGAGTGTAAACTCTTTTTGCTTTACAATTATAAACATCTAAAAGGAACTTATTATGTCGAAAGAAAGAAAAATTTTATTTGCGGTCATTGCTTTTGTTATCCTAGGTGTAATTTCGGTATCTGCTTATTCTCTAATGCAAAAACCGAAAGAACCAAAATGCCCAGAAAACTATGTTTTTCACAAAGATAAACTTTGTCGTAGTGAAGAAGAACTTGTTATGAACAAACTTACTTGTGAAAAAGGAACTCTTCAAGAAGAGTCGAAGAACTGTCTTATTACTGATGAATATCTTGCCGAATTTAAATGTCCTGATAAAACAACTCAAGATAACAATAAATGTTATACAAGAGAAGTCAGAAATCAAATTACGACAGGAGGAACTTGTCCGACAGGATCAGTTGATGTCCACCTAACTGAGTATTGTGGGAAGAATCCAAGATCGGCAGCTCAACAGTTCTCTTGTCCAGAAAAAACATTAAAACAAAAAACCGTCTCTGGAGGAGCGTTAAAATGTTACACTAAAGTTAGAGCTATGGGACCTCCTCAATATGATTCATGTGGAAGCAACGACGAAACTATGTGGGATAAAGATAAATGCTACTATGACCCTGCTCCTTATAATGTAAAATATTCTTGTAGCGGTTTTACTCAAACGCATCTTTATGATAAGAAGTGTTATGAAACAGTAGAAAAAAACATCAGTTACGGTTGTGCTACAGGCTTTACTAAAGATGGAACTAAATGTATAAAAACAAATACTACAGAAGCTAAACTAACTTGTAAAGAAAACTATACACTAAAAGATAAAAAGTGTGTTAAAGAAAGTTTTGTTCCAGCAATCGAAAATAGAACTTGTGATGGTAAAGATAATTTACTGATAAACAATAAATGTTATAAAACGACAGAAGCAAAGTAAAAAGAGTTATTAACTCTTTTTTCTTGCTTTAAGTTTCTTTAGTTTATGATATAGATTAAATACCAAGTTATACAGCTTAAACTTTAGTGGATTTATTGCTAAGTCAAATTCTCCGACTAATTCGTGAACTTCACCCCCGAAGCCTTTCTTAAACTCATATACTCCGTACATTGGGTTATTTTCTTTCGTGAAGTATCCGTTTATACCGTAAAAGTTAGACCAAGTCTTTTTATCTTTCAGGGCATCTTTAATATGGGCTTCATACATTGCATATTTTGGTGTAAAACTTTTGTATTTATCTAACATGCCACTATTTAAACTTAGATGTTCACTTCCTGCTGAAAGTGATATTAATGCAGCTATATCTTTTCCTTTAGGATATTCTTTAGCAAAATTTTCAGCTCTTTCAAGTTCTTCTTTATATTTAATAAGTAATTTATCAGATGTCTCTTTCTGGTTTTGGAGCTTAGCTCCAACAACTGAAGTAGCCATCTTTTTTTCAATTTCTATACTATTTTCCTGTTCTTCCTTTAAATTAGCTTTAGCCTGTTCTAAATAAGTCTTAGGATCAAGATTAGCTAAGTATATAGTCATCATATCACCAAGGGCATCTTGCATCTGTTTATAGTAGTTGTAACTTCTCATTATGAAAGATTTTCGTTTAGAGCTTTCTTCGAGTATAGAAACAACTATCTCTAAATCTTCTGTTTTGGCCTTTCTGACAGTTAGACCTTTCTTTGCACAAGCTTGAATATTTTTTCTTGTACTTTTAGAGAAGTTTTCAAATAGTTCATCATATGTTTTGTTTAATTCTAATCTATATATCCATCTTGGCTGGAGTTCATTTTCAATTCCCTTACCTAAGCCGTGATGACTAAAGCCAAGGTCATTAAGTAGAGCAATCAAGTCTTTTCCAGATTTGTTTTCTTCGATTATCTCTCCGTTTGAATCTCTTCGATTATATAAAACATATGGTTCTATCTTTAAAAAGCTAACTTTCTTACTCTTTAAATAATCTTTTAATTCTTTAACAAAGTCTTTGACTAGTTCCTTATTATCATAGTCGATAATAAAACCTCTTGGACTGTAACAGATCTTTATACCGAGTGGGGCTTTTTTATAAAGTAAGAGGGAAGCAGCGATAAGCTTATCACCAACTTTTCCTCCGATCATTTCATAAGACCAAGCAGTATATTCTTTTAGTTTTCCCCATCTTTCATCTTGGTGAAAAGTCATGAGCGGATTTTTAGCAGTAAAATCATTAAACTCTTTACTACTAAGTTTAACTATTTTCATTGCTCACACTCCTTTTAAGACGCCACTTTAAGATTCTTTTCTTAATACCTCTATAAATACCAATCAGATACTTAAAGGCAAAATACATAAGCTTGTTAGTAATAAGGTCGAATTCCCCGAGAAATTCGATGTAGTCACCCCCAAAGCTCTTTTTCATTATATATAGACCGGCTAAATGGTTGTCTTTACCAAGGTCTCCGACAGCACCGAAGTTATCATATACCTCATAGCCCTTTTCCTTGCTGTAGAGGATGTGATACTGATAAAGTTGATAGTTTGTCGCAGCATCGACCAAAGCCTCGTGGTTGCCCGCATAAAGAGCCCAGGCCTTGTTACCATAATATATAATTACGTGAGCATTGAGTAATATTTTTTCTCCATACTTTTCCAGTGCTTCTTCATACTCACTAATATATTCTTTACTATCGTTCAACTGTTTAACTAGTTCATCATATTTAGATTGCTTATAATTACCCCGCTCATCAAAGTCTTTCTGTTTAGCTGATAATTCATCAACTTTAGCTTGATACTTTTTTATAACTTTTCTGGGATATATATAGCATAAAAACAATCTTATCTCATTATTTTTGCCATATATATCAAATAAGTCTTTATAATGTTCAAAGTCATAAGTTACAAAACCTTTTCTATTTTCAGTACTCTTCATTAAAGAATAAAAATCCTTAAGTTCTTTTTTTGTACCTATAACTATCTCGGGGTCAAAAGCTTCACTTTTCTTAATTCTCTTTTTAGTTGTTTTAGCAAAGTGATCAACAAGCTCTTCTTCACTTTGTTTTAAATCTATTCTAAATGTATATCTAGGCTGAGCTGTTTCAAAGTTCTTAGTAAAACCTAAATGTTTATAACCTAAACGCTGAAGAAAGGAAAAGACCTCTTCCCATTTATAGTCCATTTTAACATCTTCATCTTTATAATCTCTTTTATTAATTATAAAATCAGGATCTATTTTAATAAAAATTCCTTTTCTTTTCTTAACATATTCTTTAAGTTCATTTGTAAAAAAGCTAAGTAATGTCTCATCAAAGAAATCGATGACATATCCTCTAGGACTATAAAAGTAACTGTAACCTAAGTATAGACTCTTTTCCAGTAAGAGAGCAGCACAAAGTAATTTACCTTTACTGTCCTCAACTCCGACATAATGAGCCTTTCGATTATTTCCTTTTTCTTGAAACTCTCCCCAAGCATAGCTTTGTAAGAAGTGTGATTTATATTTATTACCTTTAACAAAGCCATCATATTTTTTTCTATCTATGTCGTATACAAATTTCATATTAACACCATTCTTTTCTATATAAATTATACTATAAATAAGAAACTTATTAAAGAACAAAAAAAGAGAGCTGTCCCCCCTGAAGGGCAGCTCCATAAAAAAGAATAAAAAGGGGTTGGCTAGTGTGATACTAGCGACCAATTCGCCA
>CAZVUK010000004.1:44812-49173 GCA_964630225.1 uncultured Muribaculaceae bacterium | reverse complement strand
ATGGTGTTAGACCCCATATTGCTTCGCGATGGTATATCACCGACCAAACCTGGTACTTGTATGGCTTTGACGCCACGTACCATGAAATCACTCGAAGTAAACCAGTGAGCATGAATTAGAAAGTTCGGTTTATCATCACTTCGCATTGCATCTAGTTCTCTTTGGGTCGGATAAGATACTGTATATGGTGATCTTCCCGATTTATGTTCTATCCTAAATTTAATTTTATTATTATTATATTCATTATATATATGAAGATTTTTAGCATATTGACCTAGGTAAATAAGATCATCTGGTCTTGCTTCTGATACAGCAATTCCTAGTTCATTTGCTTTATCAGCCTTTAAATGAGTTTCATCACGTTCACCAGTAATAAAATAAGTAGGTGTTCCTTCGATGTATGGATAAAAATTTGTAATGTGATCTACTTGTTCTTCGAATGTTCTGGCAAAAAGAGTTTGATTTAACATCTTATTTGATGCGGCATATACTCCGGCTGAAAGATCTCCACAATGGATAAAGAAATCTGGATTAAAATCGATATGTGCATTGTAATAAATATTGTTAAGTATCGCTAATTGTTCAAATCTAGAACCCATATATGTATCAGATACTAAAACTATTCTCAGGTTTCTATCATCATTTTTTACTTTGAATGGAACAGGATCAAGCAATCTCCTGTGACCATAGTTTTTAATATGGATATCTTTATCGGCCATTTCAACTGTATCGACATTGAATCCTTCCATAATTAGAGAATCTACAATAGCTAGTACTTTAATATAATCAACTTGATACTTATTACATACTTTACTAAGTGTCGTTCCTTTATCGAGTTCTGCAACTATTGCATCTCTCAAAATTAATTTATCTATTTCGTTTTTCATATTACCTCCCCAAATACAAAATAAAAGATGCCAAAATCTAACGGATTTGCATCTTAGTCATAATAAAAATCAATTGTTCTAAAACAAAATCAATCATATATTACTCTCCAATATAATTATACCTATTATGCAAGCAAATTTAAAGATTTTTTTAATAATTAGACAGTTTTTCACATAAAAAAAACCTTGTTTAACAAGGTGCTTTACATAATGGTGTCCTGTGGGCGATTCGAACGCTCGACCGACGCCTTAGAAGGGCGTTGCTCTATCCAGCTGAGCTAACAGGACATAACAAATATGATTATACAACTTTTGACTAATAATTTCAATAAAAAATACCTAATTTTAGGTATTTTATGCTCGTGATGAATATTTTCCATCAGTTGTAGATATAAGTAGTTCTTCACCTTCTTCGATAAAGATTGGAACTTTAGTGACATAACCTGTCTCAAAACTGGCATCCTTCATGGCACTAGACGTCGTGTTACCTTTAACCGCTGGTTCGGTTGATACTACTTTGAGAGCTACTTTATCAGGTAAAGTAATACCGATAATTTCACTGCCGTATATATCTATCTGGACAAGAAGATTCTCTTTTAAATAATTGATATTATCTCCAAGTATATCTTTCTTGATTTCAAGTTGATCATATGTTTCCATGTTCATAAAATGATAAACATCTGTATCGTTATATAGAAATTGCATCTCGTGCTTCTCAATATGAGCTTGTTCGAATTTAACACTTGTATTAAATGTTTGATCAGTGGTTGCACCTGTTCTAATATTTTTTAGTTTAGTTCTAACGAAAGCTGGTCCTTTACCTGGTTTTACATGTTGAAATTCGATAACTAGATAAATATTGTGATCAATCTTGATGGTCATACCATTTTTTAAGTCATTTACATTAATCATATTCTATCTTATTTCTTTTCTTTATGCGCTGTGTGTTTTTGACATCTCGCACAATATTTACTTAATTCTAGACGTTCAGTCGTATTTTTGATATTTTTTTCTACGCGATAATTTTCTTCATTACAGACAGTACATACTAAAGTCTTTCTTTGTCTGTTACCAATTTTTGCCATATTATCCCTCCTTGATTTCTATTGGTATTATACCAAACAAGATATAAATATACAATAAAAAAAAAGAAGTTATTAACTTCTTTTAGTTTGCTCTCCACTTATCAGTACATTCTGCAACTGCAACATTAGTTGGAGTTACTCCACCGATAGTTACACCTGATACTGTAGATGTTGTGTATTCGTTAATAGTATTTGTACCAGTTGTAATAGTTCCTACTTTAATCGCTTCTGAACTTGTCGCCGGCATATAATGACCTTGAGATTCAGCGAACTGGAATCCGTATTTGAATCCTTCACCAGTGTATACAGCTAGAACATAAGATCCTGGTTTCCATTGTCCATATGGATTGTTTCCACCTTTTTCAAGATTGACACATCCAACCGGAATAGCGAATAAGGTACCTGTAGTATACGCGCTAACTGTTACTGGACTACCACCTAGAGTTTTGAAATTATATTCATCACCAGCGTTCATATCCGTAACAGCAGCTGACAAGTAATTATTGATCGTATTAACTAGTGTCTTTTTTCTTGATTGATCGATATATCTAGTTACACTTGGTATAGCAATAGCCATAAGTAAACCTAGTATAATAATTACTGCCAATAACTCGATTAGCGTAAATCCTTTCTTATTCATCTTCTTTATCCTTCCTTTCTATTTTATAAATTAATTTTATCACGACGCTATTTCTTTTGCAATAGATTTTTATAAGTTTACATTAGTATAGGTTGTTTACGACACGGTTACCTATTTTAGAACGCAGGCTAACCGAAGCATCATAAGTTCCAACGACTGAATTGTATGTTATGAAGTCCGTTACAACGTCGCCCCTTCTAATTAGGTCTCTAGAGCCATCATTTTGGAGCTGAACATCGGTAATGACATTTAATCCAACAACATCATTACCAACACAGCTGACGTCTTTACATGCTATTAAATTGACGTAATAGACATATCTTCCCCCACTTCGTGTAACAATGACAAAACTCATCTCTGGCATATAGTTAAAACCATATGGTGATTTCTCTAAATCACTATTATTTAGATACTTCATTGTTACTAAAGTAGCAGTCATATCATCCTTAGGTTTCTCTATTCTTTTATCTGTTTCCACTTTAGCTTGAGTAAGCGAGATAAATTTCTTAGCATCCTCGACAAATGAATCTTTCTTATTTCTTTCAAGCATAGCTAAAGTATTTGGAATAGCTATCGTAAGAAGTATTCCAAGTATAATTATAACTGCCATAAGTTCTACTAAAGTAAAGCCTTTTTTATTTTCCATATTATTCTCCTACTATAATAATTATATAGGGCTTATAACTTTTTTTCAATAAAAAAGAGCTTTAAGCTCTATTTCTGTAACATGTTTAACAGATTTACTTTAAACATATCTTTTTCCGGATTTTTCTTTGAGATCATTACTCCCTTATAGGTACCAAGCTCTGTTCTATGGGCCTCTTCTAATATTTCATCAGGTGTTATATTAGTTAATAAAACGATGTTCTTATCTTCATAGACCGTATAGTGAAGTCTAATCTCACCATGTACTTTACAGAAAAGTTCATCAGTAGGAAGCTTTAAATTATATGTTTTAGTTCCTTCTTTTTTATTAACTGATTCAAGCTCACCTAAAAAATTACCATTTCTTATCTCAGGATAATATTCAAATGTTAATTTTTTATATGCAAGCATATTATATTTACGAACTGTTCGTTCACGTTTTTTAAATTCGTTTTCATTTTGGTATTCAAAAATATACGATTGTTTCATAATTAATCTTACCCCCTATAAAGCTTAATCACTATAATCTCTAAATGTGAATGAATTATACCATATTTATCTAAGAAAGTCAAATTTTGTCTTAGATTAACCTAAGCTTGATGTAAACAAAAAAGATAGCAAGCTATCTTTTAAAATTCTAATGTTTCTACTTCGTCAGTAGGTGTTGCTGTCGTCGCTTCGGCTGGCTCCACTGGTGTCGGCATAGGCGCTGCTGCTGGCACTTCGATGGCTGGCACTTCCGGTACAACTGGAGCATCGGGTGTTTCGCTAGCTGGCGTTTCGATAGCCGGTGTTTCTGCCGCTGGAACTGGGACCGGCAATTCTTCTGGAGTAGCGATTCTAGGCATTGCTCCCGTATTATCTAAAGGATTTGCTCCTCCATATATTGGACGATCTGCATCGGTCGTTGGCACCTCAGGATTTACATGAGGATCTGCTCCCCCGTAAATAGCTGGTGTTTCTGTTACTGTTTCGGTTGGTGCTGGTGTTTCGACTACTGTTTCGACGACAGGTGGCGCTACTGGAGCAACTTCTGGCTCTGGCACTGCTGGCGCTACTGGAGCAACTTCTGGCTCTGGCACTGCTGGCGCTACTGGAGCAACT
>CAZVUK010000004.1:0-44712 GCA_964630225.1 uncultured Muribaculaceae bacterium | reverse complement strand
TGGCGCTACTGGAGCAACTTCTGGCTCTGGCACTGCTGGCGCTACTGGAGCAACTTCTGGCTCTGGCACTGCTGGCGTTTCTGCCGCTACAACGGCTGGCTCCACTGGTGCCGGCATAGGCGCTGCTTCAGGAACGACAACTGCTGCGGTTGCGGCAATTGGTGCCACTTCAGCTGGTGCCGGTGCCGTGGGGGTTTCTATTTTCTTTTTCTTTCCACCCGATACTAAAAGCGCTATTATACCAACAAGCAGTAAAACAATTCCTGCTGTGATAGCTATTCCAGATGGTGTTTTAAACCAACTGACATCAAAACTCAAATAATCTACTATATTCATATTTCTTACTCCCTTATTATATCTAATTATAATGATACCAAACAATTATTTTCTTTGCAATAGTTTATTAATGATACTTGTCGTTTCCAAATGCTCAAAACACATGAGCTCTTTGCTTACTGGATGAATGAACTCTAATTTGTATGCCGCTAAGGCAATCTGCGCTTTTTCACCTTTGCCATAACGTTGATCTCCATAGATTGGAAAGCCACGGGAAGCAAGCTGCACCCTTATTTGGTGATGTCTTCCTGTCATTAGCTCGATATCAAGTAATGATAGTTTCCCATCACTTACTATTTTTTTGTACTTTAACTTAGCTAACTTTCCGTCTTTTTCATCTGTTACGCGAGATATTTGGTCATCACCTTTGATTAAGTAATCGACAAGCATATCTTCATCTTTTAGATCATTACCCTCTACAACGGCATAATATTTTTTTAGTATTTTCGCTTCGGCAATATCCTTAGATAATCTTCCTGCTGCTTTGCTTGTCTTAGCCATAAGCATTAGCCCGCTCACCGGTCTATCTAGTCTATGTAAAAGTCCCAAATACACATTACCCGGTTTATCATATTTGTTTTTAATATATTCTTTAGTCATTGTAAAAATATCTTGATCTTTACTACTATCTGCTTGAGATGGAATATTTTCATCCTTATAGACAACTATTATATGATTATCTTCATAAATTACTTTCACAAATACCACCTATTAGTGATTCCGCATGGAAGATTAAAACTACCGTTTTTAATATTGAAACCAATTTCTATTGAATCTATCTCTCCACCTAAATGTGATAGTTTTTGTTTTAAAAGATTGGCAAAAATCTCTTTTGATAAGCCTGTCGTATAGGTATTTATTATAAAAAATAATGGCTTGTCTGTTAATATACTTGCGCAGCTAGTGACAAGTTCTGATAAATCTTTTTCTATATCCCAAACCTCTCCATTTGCTCCTTTACCATAAGATGGGGGATCCATAACGATAGCATCGTATTTATTTCCTCTTCTTATTTCACGCTCGACAAACTTGCGACAGTCATCGACTAAGTATCTGGCTTTAGCGTCTTTTAGTCCTGATACTTCGGCGTTTTCCTTAGCCCAAGCAACCATTCCTTTGGAAGAGTCGACATGTACTACTTCGGCTCCGGCAGATAGGCAAGCTACCGTTGCTCCGCCGGTGTAAGCAAAAAGGTTTAAGACTTTAATCGGTCTATTTGCTACTTTTATTTTATCTATCATAAAGTCCCAATTAACTGCTTGTTCAGGAAAAAGACCGGTATGTTTAAAACCCATTTGTTTAATCCAAAAGCTTAAATCCTTATACTTTATTAACCATTTCTCGGGGGTCTCTTTTTTGTTTTCCCAAAAGCCTCCCCCTTTATTACTGCGATGATAAATCGCATGAGGCTTAATATCATTATAACTAGAGCTTTCCCATATAATTTGCGGATCAGGCCGCGATAAAATAATATCGCCCCAACGTTCTAGTTTCATACCCTTTGTGGCATCAATTATTTCGTAATCTTTCCAAGTATCTACAAGTTTCATATAATCACCTACCTAATTATAACTGATTTTAGACAAAATAAAAATCCTAAGTAATTAGGATTTTATCATATTCATAAATTTCTCATGTATTTGGGCACATTTTTGAGCATCCATCTCTGGCATATCTTTGTAGGGATAGTCGATACCAAGTTTTAAATACTTTTCACTACCTAATTTATGGTAAGCTAGAAACTCTATTTTTTCGATTGTGTTAAATCGTTTTATGTATTCCTTTAATTTGAATAGATATTCATCGCTATCTGTTAGGCCCGGTATGACAACCTGTCTTAGCCAAAATGGCTTATTCATACTGTTAGCAATTTCGATAAATTTTTCGCTTTCTCCTATATCGACTCCGACAAGTTTTTTATATTCTTCGGGATCGGCATGTTTAACATCATAAATTATTAAATCTGTATATTCTAATATTTCATCGTATCTTCCAACGCCTGATCCAGCGGTATCAAGAGCAGTATGTATTCCCTCTTCTTTTAAAAGTCTCAGTGATTCTTTCACAAAATCAACTTGCATGACGGGATCTCCCCCAGAAAAAGTTACTCCACCATTGTTTCTTTTATAGTATGGTTTAAATCGTTTTAATCTTTTGACTAATTCTTGAGACTCGATATTAGCTTCTTTTAAGAGCCACATCTCTGGATTATGACAGTATTTGCAGCGAAGCCGACATGAGTTTAAAAAGACTACTGCCCTGATGCCAGGACCATCTACCAGTCCAAAAGACTCGATTGAATCTACGCTACCTTTTATCATATTTTCTCGTGGAAGGTTCTTGAAATAACCTCTTCCTGCTGACTTCTTGTTAAACGATTAAATCTGACCGCATAACCTGATACTCTGATCGTAAGAAGTGGATATTTATCGGGGTTTTCCATAGCGTCGATTAACATCTCTCTATTTAAGACGTTGACATTTAGGTGATGAGCTCCTTGTGAGAAGTAACCATCTAAAATGCTAACTAGATTTTGAATTCTGGAATTATCATCTGATCCAAGTGCTCCTGGCACGATTGAGAACGTATTAGATATTCCATCCATGCAGCACTCAGCAAAGTTTAATTTAGCTACCGAATTAAGGGAGGCAATTGCTCCTTTGGTATCTCGTCCGTGCATAGGGTTAGCACCTGGTGCAAAAGCTTCGCCTAGTTTTCTACCATCTGGTGTCGAACCGGTTTTCTTGCCATAGACAACATTCGAAGTAATGGTAAGTACTGACATTGTCGGTACGGCATCTCTATGACACTTGTGAGAAGCTAAAGCCTTATACATCTTCGAAGTTAACTCTTTAGCAATCGAGTCTACTCTATTATCGTCATTTCCAAATTTAGGAAAGTCGCCTTCGATTTCGAAGTCTATTGCTAATCCATCAGCATCTCTAATTGGTTTTACTTTTGCATACTTAATAGCTGAAAGTGAATCAGCTACCACTGAAAGTCCTGCTATACCGTAAGCCATCAAACGCCTGACTCGTGTGTCATGAAGAGCCATTTGGCTTGCTTCATAGGCATATTTATCGTGCATATAATGAATTATATTCATCGCTTTGACATAGGTTTCTGCCAATTTATCGATAACTTTATCAAAGTTAGCAACAACTTTGTCATAATCTAAATATTCATCTTCGATTCTTTCGGTGACATTCATGACTTCTAACTTTGTCATTTCATCGACCCCGCCGTTAATAGCATACAGTAGGGCTTTAGCTAGATTACACCTAGCACCAAAGTATTGCATGTCTTTACCTAATGTCATCGCAGATACGCAGCAAGCAATAGCATAGTCGCTGCCAAAAAGTGGTCTCATGACATCATCGTTTTCATATTGAATAGCATCTGTTTGGATACTGGTTTTAGCACAGAAGGCTTTAAAGTTTTCCGGTAATTTTTCACTCCATAAAACGGTAATATTTGGTTCTGGCGCTGGATGAAGATTATCTAAAGTATGAAGCAATCTAAATGATGTTTTTGTTACAAGTGCTTCATTTTGACTATTTAGTCCGCCAACTGCGGCCGTTACCCAGGTTGGATCGCCCGAGAATAACTCGTCGTATTCTGGCGTTCTTAAGTGTCTTACAACTCTTAATTTAATAACAAACTGATCGATTAGCTCTTGAGCACCTGATTCATCTAAAGTTCCATTATCCAAATCTCTTTGAATATATATATCGAGAAACGAATCGACTCTTCCAAGACTCATCGCCGCTCCATTGTTTTCTTTAACAGCTGCTAAATAAGCAAAATATAACCACTGCACAGCTTCATGAGCATTTTTAGCCGGTTTTGATATATCGTAACCATAACGAGCAGCCATCTTTTTCATCTTATCGAGAGCATGATACTGCATCGTAACTTCTTCTCTAAGACGAATTATCTCTTCACTCATTTCACCAGTAAGTTTATCTTGATCTTGTCTTTTACTTTCCATCAAATAATCGATACCGTAAAGGGCTACTCTTCGATAATCACCGATTATTCTTCCTCTCCCATAAGCATCAGGTAATCCTGTAATTAAACCTGCTTTTCGAGCTTTTAAGACATCTTTAGGATAAGCATCAAAGACTCCTTGATTATGACATTTACGAAACTGCTTAAAATAATTTAATTTATCTGAATTAAATACATATCCGTATACTGATAAAGAAGCTTCGGCCATCTTAATACCACCATATGGATTAACTATTCTTTTTAATAATTCATCCGTCTGAAGTCCTACTATTACCTCGTTATCTTTATCTATATATCCAGCGGCAAAATTATCGATACCAGCAAAGTTGTTGCCATCGATATTTAATACACCCTTTTTTACTTCTTCACTTAAAGCTTTGCTACAAACAGCCCAAACTGCATCAGTTTTTGCTGTTGTTCCAGACAAAAAAGAATTATCTCCTTCATAGAGACGATAGTTCTTTTCGATAAAGTCTTTTACATCTATCTCTTTTTGCCAAACTCCCGCTTCAAAACCTAACCATTCATTCATTATACCCCTCCTCCTTTAGTATATAAATCATACCATAAATTCGAAGAAAAATAAGCCCTTTTTTGTCATTAAATAATAATTTGACATAAAAAAGTAGATAAATCTACTTTTTTAATTGTTCGTATTTTTCTTCATTAAATCCGACGATTACTACTTCTCCTACTATGATAGGTCGCTTCACAAGCATACCATCACTAGCCAGTAGCTTAAGACATTCTTCTCTGCTCAGATTATCTATTTTATTTTTTAAATCTAAGCTTCGATAGACAAGTCCACTCGTATTAAAAAATTTCTTTAAATCTATATCTTTAGACCATTTATCTAATTCTTCATAAGTGGGATTATCTGTTTTAATATCTCTTTCATTAAAAGATATTTTATTATCTTCTAAAAACTTTCTAGCTTTGGCACAAGTTGAACACTTAGGATAACAGATAAAACTATATTTCATTATTTTTTAGCTTTCGTTTTTGCTTCTTTTTTTAGTAAATCTCTTATCTCTTCGAGAAGAATTGTTTCATCACTTTTTACAATCGGTGCCGCTTCTTCTTGTTTTTTACTAACTTTTGAAACTAGTTTAATCATGATAAAGATACATGTTGCAATGATTAAAAAGTCGATAATGTTTTGAATGAAACTTCCGTACATGATAACTGAATCTTTTACTTTGAAACTCAAAGCAGCAAAGCTGTGTCCTCCGATTAAGATACCTATAAAGGGCATTAGGACATCATTTACTAGTGATGTAACGATCTTACCGAATGCTCCACCGATGATAACACCCACTGCCATATCAAGGACATTTCCTCTTAGAACAAAGGCTTTGAACTCTTGGACCAAACCACTTTTTTTCATATTTACCTCCTGCCTAAATAATAACATATTTTAGCTTTATTTTCTATATTTTATGCTATACTTATGATGTGGAGGTTTTATGAAGAATGACTTAGAAAAAATGCCACAATTCTACAAAGATAATTACGAGCGTGACGCCTTAGATTTAAAGCTTAAATTATTTGGTAGTAAGCGGGCAATTCAAAGTATGTTTTACTTTGTACACGGCGAGTTAATTCTCGATGTTTATGACAGCAGATTAAATAGCAATAATTATTTAGATTTAACAAACAAGAGGACTAAGCCGCAGGCCAATCAGTTATTTGATGAATATATGGATATTTTGATAGAAACTGACTTTGATGAGGATATCATACAGAGACAGTTTAGATCTGAAATAATGATTTTTGCTTCTAAGTATTGTTTAGATAATAAAGTTAAAGTTAAGAAGAAAGAAAAAAAGACTAATTAGTCTTTTTGTTTTTTTCTCTTTTGAAGCACATGAACCAATCTAGGCAATATGTGTCATCATCTTTGCTTTCCATTCTTTCTTTAGCCACACCGCAAGATCCCGCTGTTGGAACAATGACATCGTCCCCTGGTCTCCAATCTGCTGGTGTTGCAACTGCATCTTTATCAGCTTTTTGAAGAGCTAAAATGATTCTCTTAATCTCATCAAAATTTCTACCTGTTGAAAGCGGGTAGTAAAGAATTGTTCTGATGATTCCTTTTGGATCGATGACAAAGACAGCTCTAACTGCTTGTGTATTAGATTGTCCCGGTTGTATCATTCCATATTTGTTAGATACATCCATTTTAATATCTTCGATAAGTGGGAATTTAACTTCGACATTTTTCATTCCCTTATACTCTAATTCTTGAATTTTTCTAAGCCATGCAATATGAGCATAAAGTGAATCAACCGATAGACCGACAAGTTCAGTATTTAATGATTTAAACTCATCTGCCATCGTTGCAAAAGTCATAAACTCGGTTGTACATACTGGCGTAAAGTCAGCTGGGTGTGAAAATAATATTACCCATTTTCCTTTATAGTCTTTTGGAAAGTCTATCTCTCCTTGTGTCGTAACAGCTTTAAAGCTTGGCGCCGCATCTCCGATAAGCGGCATTCTGTAGTATTCTTTTTGTTCTACTATTTCTTCCATTATTTCTCCTTTTCTTTTGAATAATCATTTTGGCAATTAATACAAAGTCCGCGATACACTACGCTGTGATTATCAACTTTAAAATCATCGCTAATCTTTTCATCGATAGATTCATCATAATCGAGATCTAGATCGAAAATTTTTTGGCAATTAATACATATAAAATGATAGTGCCTACAATCTTTTCCATCATATCTACTCGTTCCTCTTTCATCGATTAATTTATCAATTAACTTATCATCTACCATATCTTGAAGGTTACGATAAACTGTTGCTAGACTTAAGTTTGGATTATCTTTGACCAATCCCTTATAGACCTCTTCGGCCGTAGGATGAGTGCAAGATAATTTGACATAATCTAAGATAAGCTCTTTTTGCTTAGTGTTTCTCTTTGCTTTCATAAAATTCCCTTATTGATAATTATTCCTAATAAGAGTATATCTTATCTAAAAATAAAAAGCAAGGTCTAATATCGGAATTTTTATGAAATATTTCAAGACACAAAAAAACCGTATTATATTACGGCTATTTTTTACTGGAGGGCCCAGACGGATTTGAACCGACGATGAGGGAGTTGCAGTCCCATGCCTTACCACTTGGCTATGGACCCATCAGTAAATAAATTATAACAAATAATGAACTTTAGGACAAGGAATTTATATGCATCGTGCATTTTTTATTTTCTTTTTTGACTTTTCATCTTTTATCATTATTTTCTTTTGTATTGTTTTTACTTGTTTTATCTAAAAGATGGTAACGATATGTTTTATCTCTAATTACGAAGTCGACATATATTTTATCAGCTTCCCTAACGTCACTCACCACTTCAAAATAAACATAATCGTCATTATTACTTGGTTCGATGTTATATAATGCTTCTTTGTGTTTATACTCTTTAGAATTAATAGTATAAACTAGTCTTCCATAGCGTTCAAAGAAACTTTTAGTAGCATTTGGATCTATCGTTTCATCTGTTTTAATTTTAACTTTTACTCTAGCTACTAGTTTTTCATTAATACTTGTATTACTTGGACTGACGATCGTGTTATAGATCTTTGACTCTTTAGTATATGGATCTAATTCTGTATATTCTGGATAGTATCTTTCGGCTATTTCAAAGCTTGTTGCCTTAAATGAACTGTTTTTAAGCAGGCTTCCAGCCAGACTTAGATTTTCACCCATCTTTTTACTACTGTCTATTTTACCTACTTTATACTCTTTAGAGTTAAGCTGCACTTTAATATACTTAGATATGTTTTGACCACCTTTATTTTCAACTTTATCAAAATACTCAAGTCCTTTGTTAACGGGCCAAAATTCATTAGCTACTTTATAACTAAAGACATATTCGATTGTTTCACCTGGTTTGATGGTTTTATTTTTGCTATATCTTTTTCCGAGTTCTGCTAGTTCATAGCGATGCTTAGTGTATGGCTCATACTTCGTCATAGCTCCCGTTCTAAGGAAAATGCTTTCAGCAGGAAGCTTCACTTCGTATTGACTACGATTTTTAAAACGCATTGTTACGGCGACTAGAAAATCTTTTTTGAAGAGCTCTTCGCCACTTGAACTCATCCTCATCTGATGAGTATCAACAACTTTAATGATTAAGCCACTCGTTCTAAAGTTTTCGTTTTCATGATATATTTTTTTAATTATTCCAAAGTAGACATATGAACTGATACTTAATGCTAAAACTAGAATAATCGCAGCGATGATAACGAGAATCCTATTTTCGATAAGAACATATCTTATCATTCTTACCTGTCTATTTATTTTAGTTCTAAAGTCTTCGGCATCTAGTTCTACTCCCACTTCAAACTCGGCACTATCTGCTTCTTCGATCGCTAACTCGTTTAAGTCTTTTTGGAAGTTAAACTGTTTTACGTTAAAACCAACTACCCTACTTAAGACTAGAAGCATAAATGGTATTTGTAAGTAGACTGCTATCATCATTAAATCAGTGGTTATTCTAATTAACTGAATACTTATACTATTCATTTGAATAGCGTTAAGAGCCACCAGTGAAATGACAATAGGAAAGATCATCGCTATATAAAAGATTGTCGCAGCCATGTAAGCTTTAGTCGGTTTCTTCTTGTTTCCTAAAAGCACTAAAATAGCCATAAATATTGCCACTATTAAGATATAGAGCAAAAAGACTGACATAGAAAAGTAGAGACTGATTGCATCTATTATTTGTTGATATATAGCTTGATCGACATATGTTTTTAAAAATACATAGGTATTATTTAAATTGATAAAAAAAATAATCATTAAAAATAATAAAATTCCATGTATTAACTTAAAGTTTTTTATTAGTAGTGCATAAGGCTTTCTAAATACCATACTATAACCCCTATTCTTTATTAATTATATATTATTTTAATCTTTATAGAAACTAATTATTATAAGCTCCATATATATTGGACAGATTAAATTTTAATTCATTGTATTTAATTAATGGTTTTAAACCAAATTCATCGTATCTATATAAAAGATCTTCGATAATGAAATAGATAGATCCTTTGGATACAACTATAGCTTTTGCTTGGGGATTATTAAATAGATGAATCTTTTCTTCTGGACTATCTTTATATATTTTGATGAAATCTCCATTCTTTTTATATAAGTAGATCGCTCTTTCATCGTAAAAACTTTCTACATACTCTTCATTTGTATTTACTTTTTCTTTTGGAAAAACTATTTCATCATTAATTAAACTTTGAATATTTATAGTTTTAAATTTTTCTCCATCAAAGATTTGAGCATCGATTGCCGGAGAACCTATAACTTCATAGCTATCTTTTTTAGGATTGATCATATACTGCGTCTTATTTGTCTTATCGACTATATAAACCCTTCCTTTGACTGTTCCTTGCATGTATGAGTTAAGTGATAGATAATCATCAAATAAGAAATAAGAACGTCTATTCATCGCAAAATCGGTAATATGGTAGCCTTTGATCGTGTTAGTCTCGGTATATACTGGCATTAAGAAATACTTATCGACAAACAGTCCCATTTTATTGTTATATATATCTTTGTCCGAGAAAGTAAAACGATTGATTGAAACTTCGTTGTACATTTCTATAAACTTATAACGATATAAACTTATATGTTCATCTCTTTTAGCATTTTGTACGTAATATAATACCCCGTTTTTTTCGATCGGTTTATTTAGATTACTCTTATAAAGAGAAGCATTAAATTTAGCGAGGCTTTTTAGTTTTTCTATATCTATTTTATTTTTTAAAGCTTCGTAAGAATACTGTTTATTTTCATAGTTACAGTATATGTAATTATTCTTTACTTCTTTGACATAGATAGGGCTAATACACATAACGCCATCCTCATCATAAACAGCAATATCTTTAATAATCTTTTTACGCTTATTAAAAGTATTATCGATATCAAAGAAGAACTTCTTCTTATCTTGTTCTACTTCCAAAAAATAATAACCTTCTTTATCACCTTTTTTATATTTTTCTCTTACTCTAAATAATCCTTCTTTTTTAGATAGAGAATAATCTATTGTATGAGTCATAGTGAAAAAGACTATTACTAATTGATAGAACATTAGAGCTATGAATAATAACAAAACTATTAAAAAAGATTTTCGCATATTCTCACCTTAATTAATTATAACAAATAAAAAGACTATTAAATAGTCTATTTATCATATTTCTTTTTGATTTCTTCTTCACGTTTACTGCTTTTTTTACTGTGTTTTTCATTATAATTAAGCATATATACGGAGATTACGTCTTCTAGTTCATTGAGGGCTGATTTTTGTATCTTTTGAAAGATTACTACTTCCTTGACTGTATCGATGTTTAGTTTTCCCCATAATAAGCCTGCTCTTATATTCATATCGTTAAACATATCAGGTGTAATAGAGTCATAAAAGTAGCCAAAAACAACTCTTTTACGACCGACAAGGATTCTTTTATCAGTTAGAATAACGACCGCTGTTGAAAAAATGTCCCAACGGAATGCTGTCTTTTGAGCCGCAAAAACATAGAGTATCTTTTCATCTTTATTAACATGTTGTCTTACAACATCGTAATTAGCTCTTAAGCGCCAAGCTATAGTCCATGGATATTTCTTTTTAAATCTTTTAAGTTTTTCAAAGCCCTTCATCTTGACCTCCAAAATCTCTTATATTATAACATAGATTTAATATCTCTTTCGATAATATTTATTATATATTCAATAAAATCGATAATTATATCAATGATTCGTTCGATGAAATTAAAAAACTTGTCTATATAAGTTTCTTTATATTCACCCCAGATACCACGTTTATCGGCTTTAGCACCTGCCTCTTCACTAAGCAGTGAATCAGTATATAAGTAATCGTTGTATAGATATGCAACTTTGGCATATCCTGCTTTCACTAGTTCTCGCTGAAGTAAGAGATCATCGACATAAACCCAAGCTAAATATCTTCCGTATTTATCTTTTTCATCACTGTTTGGATCAAATTCTAAGACTATTTTTTTAGCTTTGCGTATCTTTTCACAGGTAAATTTACTCGCTTCTTTACCCCAAGGTTCCGCGGGACTAGCTCTTTTTACTGTTTCTGGTGTATCGATAGCAAGCATACGTACTTTAAGCTTCTCTTTGTTCATATTGACAGCTATAGTATCGCCATCGATGCAGGCAGCAAAGCTAACTTCTTTAAATGAAGCGGCACTCACATTGATTATTGAAAAAGTAAAAATTGTCATTAAAATAATTAGTTTCTTCATTATTTACCATCCATAATTATTATACCCCAAAAGAAAAAAAAGTCTAAATAATTAGACTTAATTCTCAAAGAAATCATCGAAGAATTGATCATCGTCAATATCTTCGTCGATATATATATTTTGAGTACTATTTAGCGGTTTAGGTTCTGGTTTTGGAGCAGGTACTTTAGGTGTCTGACTACTTCCAAATATTTCGTTAATTGTTGCTTCGATATCTTTTTCAATTGAAGTTTCTTCCTTCTTAGGAGCTGCTTCGATAATCGGTGGCGCAGCAACTGGTTTTTCTTCTTTCTTAGTTGTTGCTTCTTCTTTTTCTAGTTCTGCTATTTTAGCATCTATTTTGCGCACTAAGTCATCGATATCGACATCAGCAATATTATAATCATCACTGGCCTTAGGCAAAACGGCAACCTCTTCCCTATCATTACTAAATATTTCGCGCAAGCTATTATTAGGTTTAGGCATAGGGGTTGCTTCTGGCTGTGGTTTTGGTACTGGTTTTGGCGTTGCCGGTGGCACTGGTATATCATCAAAAGACATCGGTCTTTCACGTGGTGGAAGTATTCCACCGCCCATCAAACCACTTTCATCGGGTTTTTGATTACCCATCATTTCCTGAATTTTCTTTTGTCTTATATTTTTGACATACTCCCTGACATCAAAGACCTGTATAGGAACTTTTTCACGGTCAGGATATCCCATAAGTGGATACTTTTTACCCCAGTTAATTTTAAAGTCTGGAACAAAAGATGTCTTAAACGGTTGCATTCTTAAACGCAGAACAATCTGGTCAAAGAGTTTCATGCGTTGGAGATCACTTACGGTTACTAGTGGTGTCGAAGCAGTCTTATCATCTTTTTTAGACTTAACTTCTCCACTTAGCTTACTTATTTCCTCTAGTGCTTGAATTTCCGTTGTAATTAAGTAAACGATGTTTCCACAGTTACCTTTGATTGTCTCAGCATTTTCTTTACCATATACTTGGGTAAGCTGAGCAAAGTTTTGGATAATCATCGTAAATCTTATCTGTCTAGATCTAGCAGCCGTAATCATCGTTGTGATATCTTTAAGTGGTGGCATGTTGGCAAACTCATCTAGGATAAAGTTAGTACGGCAAGGAAGTTTTCCACCGTGCTCTTGAGCAACGTCGATTAACGTTTCATAACACTGTTTGATAAAAATAGTTGCTAAACTATGGTAAGTCTTTTTCTCATCTTGAATGATTATAAAGACGGCCGTTGGTTTTTCACCGATCGTCTTCATCTCAAAATCACTGTGACCGAGCATTTCAGAAAGGTTTTCACGTGACGAGAATAGTTTTATCTTTTGCTTAAATACCGAAATTATCGATCCTCGTGTATCGGTTGGTGCAAGAATAGTACCAGATGCATTAATATAGGCTGGTGAGTTTAAATCTTTCGTATTGAAGTATTCTCTAACATAAGTTGATCCACCAAGCTTTTCTTCACCGACTGTCGTTGTTAAACTAATCGAGTTGATATTAATCTGTTCTGGCGAAGCATCATCGAACATCGCTAAAGATAAGCCCGAGAAGTAGTCAGCCGAAGTCTTTTCCCAAAACGGATCGGCATTACCACTGTTTTCTTCGTATAAGATATTCATCGCAAGGTCATCAAGTAATTCGATAGCCTTGTCTTTATTATCATTTTTATATAGGTTGTAAGGAAGCGACATCGGATTCCAAGCATTTCCTTTTTGGGGATTACGAAAGTTAAGTAAGATTATATTATAACCGCGCTCTTCAAGCTCTTTACCAGTTTTTTCGTAAATCTCTCCCTTTGGATCGGTAATAACCATCGATTCACCCTTTTTAGCAAGAATTCTAACTGATGGCAGAACCGTATTAACAGTTTTTCCTGATCCAGTAGCTCCGATGACCAGTGAGTGATATTCTCCATCATCAACCCAAAGTTCTCCATTTTTACTGATAAGCGGAATACCGGCGACATCAGAATTATAATCACTAGGATTAAGTGGTTTTAGTACAGCTTTCATCTCTTTGTCTTTAGCCCATCTACTATAACCTTTATCTTTTTTACCCGTTGTAAATCCTATTCCATCATCTCTTTCAAAAAATAATGAACTTACACTCAAAAATAGTCCTAGTAAAATCATAAAATAGAAAACTAAAGTCGTTACAAAAAATCTAGGTCCAAAAGCCGGAAAAGGATTCACACCATAAAAAGTACCCTCAACTGAGAGGTGATTTAAATTTAATACACCGATAGCAACGATATACAATAGAAAGACAGCAAAAATGATAAACATCAAGACATCTTGAGCATCGGCTCTAAACTTAAGCTTCATAGGATTCCCCTTCCATTAATAATCTATTAATATTATAGCAATTTTTCGTATAATTGCAATAAAACACTACGACATTCTTCTTTTATAAATATGATCTATTACGTACACGGTGGCAATAGTAGCCAAAGTTACGAGTGCTATTATAACATAACTTAGGGTTTTATTGTCTTTTTCTTTTTTATAGACTATGACCAACTTTTTTATATTATCTGGATTATCCATAGACCAAGTGTGCTTATTAAGTATTTTTTTATCGGCATTAGAAGATATAATTTTATATGGAAAATCTAAAGTTACATCTATATTTTTAATAGATAAGGGTTTATCACTGGCACTAAAATACTGATTAAAATCACTGTTTATAACCATGGTAAACTTATTATTATTTCCATCCTTCTCTTCTTTAAAAATTGCATTGTATTTCTTAATAATTGGAGATTTACTAAATAAATCAGAAAGAGATGAGTATTTACTTTCAGACTTTACTCCGATATAAGCAGGCTCATCTATTAGATTATGATTTGGTAATTCAAGTCCTGCTTCTTTATAGATTTTGAGTTTATCTTCGACGTATTTATTAGGATCTAAATTATTTACTTTGAGCACTCCCTTGATTTCTTTAATACTTAGACTCTCGGTAACTTTCATATCTTTATCTATAATTAACTTATATTCAGCGCTGCAAGAAGTCATAAACAAAAGAGATATAATTATAATGAGTTTTTTCATTATGACTCCTCCTTTTTTCCTTCGTAGACAGTTATACTATTAATCTTTTTTTCAGCTATGGAAGCATCTATTTCTTGATAGGCTCCATAGTAAGAACTAGGATTATGTAGCATAAATTTATTAGTTGCTTTATTATAACCAAATATAACAGCAAAACTACTTCCTGAGGTAGAGCCTAGTCCCTGGCATAAATCGGTTCCTACTGGACAATCTTTATCAGTTATATGAGCTAGTATCATGCGTTTATTCATGAGATGCTCTTTCATATTTTCAGCTGAAAAGTTTCCATTTTTAAACTCGCCAAGTGATTTTATATTAAAAAGTTCTACTGCTCTATTATCGTAGGTGCTATACTTACTACTTCCAAATTCTTCCTGCTGCGATATTTTATAAAGATATCTATGCATCATAGCAACGACTTTTATTTCTTCGCTAGCGACAAGTGGAATATCTACTCCCGAGAAAAAATTAAAAAGCGGAGCAAAGCCCTTACTAAGAGCGTTAACTATCATTGCTAGAGAAGCGGGTCCTGAAGAATTCTTATTCAAATCTATTTTTACTCCATCAAATTCAACTTCCGTATTACTAAAGTTTACATTAGATATAAAAGCTGTCTTCATGTAATTACTATCACCACTTATAACTTGTCCACGTTCTCCAAAGCGTTTTTCTTGACCAAATTCTTTACAGTTAGAACTTAAAACAAAATTATCATCGCTATAATATTTTCTAAGTATTTGTTCATACGTCATACCAGAACTGGCATCTCTTACTGCTGATGCAGCAAGCATGCACCATCCTTCGCGGCAGGACTGATTATAATCTGGCGTACGATACGGTGTAGTCTTAATACTTCCATCTGGCATTTTAAGAACGACTCCTCTCATATCATTCATGGCTTTTAGCCAGTCCTGATCTGTTACAGGTGGCCTGCTCCATCCTGAATATTTCATATCAGAATATATTGTAACTATTTCAGCAGTGTTATATTTAGCAGAGCATCCGCTCTTATAATTACAGTGTCCATGATCAAGAGTACAAGATCTTAGATGAATTTCATTAGTACCAGGCTTATATCTCGTCCTACCTAGGGTATAAGTCCTAGACGCTATGTTTTGAGCAAGCATATATTCACGCGGATAATTTATACCTGCCTCAAAATAAGTAACACCGAGCATATATTCCTCAAACGGAAGAGATTCTATATAATATCTCGGATCGGGATTTTGATTAAAAATACTATTAGTAGGAGTTTCACATTCGTATAGTTTAACTATGATATTATCATATTCACAGCTTCCTCCCGATGTTCTCTTTAATTGTCCTTCCTCGAGCATCTTAGCATAAAGATAGATATAATCTACATACTCAGCCTTCTTTGCCTTTTTTTCTTCTTCTTTTAAATCTTTAAATGCATCTTGATAATATTCTTCTAAAAACGTCTCATCTATCAAATTCCAATAGAAAACACCACCACTATTTTTATTATCCATAGTACCTTGTTCATAAGAAGCCATGTATGAATCATCACTAGCGGCACAATTATAATTTTTTTCTAGATTTGCTGCTGTTGTAAATATCGAAAAACCTGCATCGTCATTAGAGGCAATTTGTCTTTTTGTACTAGATGGCATAGAGCAATCTGCTCTGTTTGTTTGGATTTGATATTTAGCAAGTATTCTAGCCTTATTTTCTAGTTGACTAACCGACATTCTTATCAGTTCGTTTTCAGAATTTTTAGCATCTACCTCGACCGTATTATTCTTCGCATCGCTATATTCTTCGTTACTCATAAGAGCAGTCATAGTAGAAATAATTAGATATTTATTTATAGTCACTCCATATTGGTTAGAAACCTGTTCACTTACTTTATCTACAGCATCATAAAGTTGTTGATAACCCTCTATTTTTTGTCCTTGCACATAACTAAATCCGTCGGTGTATTTACTGAGCATCATCAAAATAAGCATAATTGGTGCAACAGTAAAAATAGCCAAAGCTATAAAATATCTCTTAGTTTGCTTACCTATAAGTTTTTTAACAACTATTTGTATTCCTTCGGTAACTGTATCTGCTTGCGCTGCTTCGGTCAGCATTTCATCAGCTTTTTCACTAGCCATTACAGTTTCAGTTACAGCCGGGGCTACTCCAGCGCTAGCAGCGGCAGCAGTAACTCCCTTTTTTATAGCAAATTTCTTAGCTTCTATTTTTACTTGTCCTGGATTTGAACCTGGTTTAAATCTATTTCTAAGCTCTTTTCCCTTAGCTTCATAAGAGGCTTGATTATTTGCAACATTATTGTTTTGTCTTGCTACTTGTTTATTGTTTTCATCCACAAAATCACCTCTTTCATACTATGAATATTATAACATAAAAAAAGTGATTTTTAATCACTTTTCTATCTAATTATAGTCCTCCACCACTACCGAAGGAATTGAGTTCTTCTGGCGTAACAATTATGTTAATACGCATACGTCTGTTACCACAGACAAAGAGCGCTTCTCCTTGGTTATAGTGCTTAATACTTTCTTTCTCATTGTCATTTAAGTCAACCAGTTTAGCTAGATCTTCAGTTGCTTGTTTCTTAAGACCCATGATTAGGTAGTAAGATGCGTTATCGAAGATTGCTTTTCCTTGCATTAAGACATTAGGTGCAGCAAAGTCACTTGGCTGCTGCGTAATGATAATTGATCCCGTATTATATTTACGAGCACGGCGCTGCACTTGAGCTAAGAAGTCAGCACCGAGACTATTATTATCTCCTAAAAGAACGTGAGCCTCATCAACCATCAATACTGTGTCGATATTTCTATCAAGACATAGTCCCCAAGCATACTTAAGGATGTTGAAGAACAAGGCATTTCTGATATTTGATTCAGCATTCATAAGCTCTTTGATATTAAAGGTAATAAAGTCACTGTTATGTGAAATAGTTGTCTTACCATCGAAATAATATTTTAAATCTTTCGTAAGCGGTCTTATCTTCAGCTCCAGTTTTTCCATCGTATCACGTTCGTGTGTATGTTCTGTCATAGCCATGATTTTACCTTTAATTGTAGCGTAGACATCCGAGAAAGTCGGATAATCATTTGCTGAATAATTGTAAAAATCCGTGTCAAAGTCGATTCCAAAACGTTTATAGGTATCCTGCACTATTTCACTAAATAATGTCAGAGTATCTTCTTCCATCGATGGATCGTAGTATTTCATGAAAGCTTTTAAGAACTGCAGTGTTCTTGTAAGTACTGTATAACCAAGTCCTTGTTTGATTTCTTCTTCATCGGCATCGATGACGATTTGAAGTGGGTTGATCATTCCGTACTCTCCACCTTTACCTAGATCGATAGTATCTCCTCCAAAGGCTTTAGTCATCTCTTCAAGCTCGTTTTCCGGGTCGATACAAACCAGCTGACAACCGTTACGGATATGCGTTCTAAGTAATAACTTAGCAGCCGTTGATTTACCTGAACCAGAAGTTCCTAAGAGAATTAGGTTGGCATTATTACGGTTATTTTCTTTCCTTATTTTATATAAAAACTGGTTAAATAATATAACTCCACCTGAGAAGTCGACACCGAGTAAGGCTGATAGCCCTGGATCTTTGATACTATCGAAGATAAAGGGATACATCGCTGCCATCGTAACTGATGGAATCGGCGTTCCAATGCGGTCTTCGATATCTTGTTTAGGGAAGATTGGCAGTATCGATTTTAAAACTTTTTCCTGCTCAAAACGAAGTGATACGGCGCGTAGCTCCATCGCTTCTAAATAGTTTTTAACATTTACTTTTTTAAGTTCTAAATCTTCTTTAGTATCCGATGTAATCATGATATGCATTTGAAAATCAAATATTTTAGCATTTGATCCAGCTAACATAGATACAAAGTATTCTAAAGACTCATAGTCAAGTCTAATACGTTCTTGGACAGTTCTATCCTTCTCTTCTTGATATCTCGTTTTAAGTTCAGCAATTTGCTTGTTAAGCATCTTTGAAATCGTTGAAAACGGTACTGGAATATGTTTAATAACAACTTTTATTCCAGACATTGTCGTAAGGGTAGATAGGTAACCTGGTGCAATAAATTTTGGGTATGAAACAACGGTTAATAGTGTTGCATACTTATCACTAATAAAGAAGTCACTAGATGAGAATTGAAGTCCTTTAGGAGCAATCTGCTCTTTAAATTTCATAGTACTCATAAGCTCACCACCGTTCCAAATTCAGTTGTTTGTCCTCCGTTTAAGAAGTTATCTAAAATGATACGTAAATCTTCATTACTTGTCTGTGAAGCTGTAAGCCCACAAGCTGACAAACTATTGATTAAGTTTCTAATTCTTTTTTGAATTTTTTCGACATCTTTTTCTTTAAAAAGTATGTAGTATTCAGTATCTACGACATTGTTATTCATAAAGCTATTACCCTTTTGAATATCCTCAGAAATAAGCTTTCTAATAGCCGGAGACTGTACTTGGTTATATTGTAATTGCAATTGCGACATGTAGACTGTAATATCTACCGGTCTATCTGCTACTACTAACCAAAAATCAAAATCTATCTGGTTGTAAAAGTTCTTTAAGTTATTGATTACTGCCATCTGTGAGTCCTCATCTAAGATAAAGATATTTCTAGGCGTGATCTTAACACCAGTTACTTTTAACTGGTTTTCTAGAACTATCATTCCAGATGCGATAGAATCTACCGGTATCCAGTCCGAAGTATATTTACTGTTTGTTTTCTGCGTCGTCTTCGCCATAATCATTACACCAACCTTTCCAATAAAACCTTTGTCTATTTACAAAATAGAAATTATACATGTTCTGGATAAAAACCAGTATGTTGTGCTGATTGGGTACTGGAATGACCAGAAAGCCCGTTACTAGCACTGGCAATAGCACCAGGATTGCTACCCCCATCTCCTGCATATTATTTTGAAACAACATTATCAAAAGAAATGTTGCTCCTGCTCCTGAGCCAAAGATGATTAAGTCAATCGGTCTAAAGAAACCCATTATTAACTTTCCTCTATTAGCATTAGCAGGTATTAAATAGTTATTATTCACTTATATCACACCCTTTTTTATCTTCCGTCCGGATTGAATCCGCCTTTATCAGAAATTTTTGTTGTACGGTTATCACGACGTTCTGCTATAGTATCTAAACCAACGGTATCAGCAACAGCATCGAAAGTTTTTGTTCCAACTTCCTTAACTCTTTCGCCTGTTTGATGTGTTCTAGACATTGCATTTTTGTATGTTTGCGAATCACTCTTTCCAATACCATAATTCTTGGCAATTTCTTTTGCCTTTGTAAAGTTACGTTCTGCTTTATCAGCTGCTCCAGCTTTAGTTTGCCAGTCAGAGTAAGCTGCTTCTTTACGCTGCTTATAACTTTGGTATGCCTGTGTATTGTTTGTGCGATCAGCATCGCTAAACTGCGATTCTTGAAGCATGATTTCACGGTAGTTGTATTCAGAGTTAGTTGCTAATGTCTGTTTTGAAATCATATCGCTCTTAGCAAGTTCAAGTGATTGCTCGTTAATACCGATTCTACCTGCTTCGCGTCTAGCTTGACCAGCAACAGCAGCTTGCTGCGCTTTAGCAATAATTCCACTTTTAGCTTTGTTATCACCCGTTCTAGCTTGAATAGCAGCATCTGCTCCAGTCCGGTAGCCAGATACACTCTTTCCTTGAGCACCAGCGGCACTTCCAGCCGAGGCCCCGGTGATTGCACCAGTAACTGCTCCACTAAGTCCACGACCAGCGACAAGTCCTCCGACAGCACCTGTTGCCCCTCCAGTAATAAAGCCAAGAGCTCCAGCAGCACTTTTTGCAATGCCTTCGCCACCTTTTCCTTTAATACCGAATATAGCTCTAATAAACTCAGGGGCATCCTTAGCGAATTTTAAAAGTCCAAGTATTAAAAATACTATTAAATATGCCTTACGAGCTGGGTTAACCCCACTACCTTCTGCTGCTCCATAACTAACAAATAAATTGTCGTTTTTTAATTCTCTTACAAAAAAGAGGATTAGATAGATTAACCCTAACTTTACGAAGAGATCAAGGAAAGTCGATGTTAACTGTTTTATCCAATTAGCAAATGCCCCATCTTTCGAAGACTTAGGATCGATGTAACTCATAACCGGAACCGGAGCTATCATCTCCAAAACCAGCATCTTAAATACACGCGCTGCAATATCTATCGTTATAGATACCAAAAGAAATAAAGTCATTATTCCTACTATCGTAGCAAACGGTATTTTATAATCATATTTATATTCTGCTCCAAGAACGCCAAGTTGTATTCCTAGGGCACCACCTTGCTTATCGGTCAAGGTCTTACGGAAATCTTCGAGTGTCTCTATTTCCTTTACCCCTCCAACCTGCTCATAATTCTTCGTAGCATCATAATACGGTGTATAAAATGCCTGGAGTAGCATCACGGCCATTCCCCTAGCATTTTCAGCTGATTGCTGACTGACACTTTCTTGAGTGTTATCTACGGCCTGACCAGTGCTTTGATTACTATTTAGTAAAACTCTAGGTAATACTGGCAAAAAAGCTGACTGAGCTCTATATAAAACTGTAAATAAAGTCGGTAATAATATTAAAAAAACTAACATTAGAATTGTTCTTGCTATTAATCCACTGACGTTTTTAGATTTATCTTTATCAATCATTGCATCAGGATTAACTATATAGCTCATAAACGAAATGGATAATTTAAACAGCATAAAGACGCCTAATATTACATAAAGACGATTTCTAACTGTTGCAACCAAACTTACGTCTGCTCTTAAAAAAGCAATGTCAAAGATTCCCTGAGTAACCCACTCGATTAGCGAATAGATGGCATAATCGATGTGACCAATTAGAAATCTAAATATATCCATGAATAATTTCATCTAATTCACTCCTCGTTATATTGTTTTATTGTGTTTGTGGTTTTACGGCAGGTTTATTAGTGGTTTTGTTTGTCTTACCACTTGTTACTCCGCACATTGGATCATCAGTTAAATTCAAACCACTTCTAACGGCCGGAATATTAAGTAACAAATTTACAATTAACGGTACCCAGAATACGACTAGGGCTGCTATTGCTCTTTTAACTAGTTTCGAGGTGCTTTTCTTCATCGAATCAGGATCGCCACTAAAGACCGCCTGAGCCATATCGATAGTACCAAAAAGTAGGAGCAATATAGGTACTGCTATTCCAATTATTTCAAAACCTTCTTGTATCATATCCATCGCTTCTTTAGTAAATAGACCATTACAATTAGTTGCATAGACAAGTAAATTTGACGCAAAAAAAGTCAGGACTATAACTAGGATAAAATTTTCTATTTTCTTCTTCATCTTAACTCCTATGATATCACAATAATTATAGCATAAAAAAAATAATAGTAAAACAGTTTTACTATTATTTTAATTATCTTTTACTTGATTATATATGGTTTTTCTTCTGTTCCATCACCTGATACATAAATGACAGTATTCGACAGATACATAACATAATTAAGATTTGATGTTTCAGAAGCAGCAAGCGGGGTTACTCCTCCACCTCTTATTCTGTATATTAAATAATTTTCTTCCAAATGTGGCGTAATAGTAAATGCACCTGAAAAGCTATCAGTTATATAATTATAGCTTCCACATTGCATAGATGAAACTTCAGTACATTCATTTGATAAGGACGCATTTAATACATCAAATACTGGAATAAACGAAACATATTGATTCTTCATAACCTTAGAGCATTCCATATTTCCATCGGTCGATGTTGTGCGGTTAAAAACGCCGCCCATACATATGTTTTTAGGAACCGTCTTTGTCTTTAAAAGACTGTCATTAGGTATGCTTTTATAAAAATTATCTAATACAACTTTCATAACACTTTTTTTGTAATCATTAAACCCAGAGTTATCACCCGTATAAGAGTTATAAGTACTATCATAATAAGATGTTCCTGGATCGTTTTTATAATACATTATTTGAAGATCTCTATTTTTATCTATTTTAATTATCCTATAAAGTTTATCGTGAAGTTTGATAAAGTTATCGACAAATCTCCCGCGATAAATATAACCACCAAGTAAAGGATTTGTCTCTAAATCATATCCTTCTTCATCGAGAGCCAATTTTACACCGGAAGGACGCGCTACCGAAGAAAATTCATATAAACCATCTTCTTCGGTTACAACCTTTTCAAGTAGTTTATCGACCAAAAACTTTGTGTAATAACTTTTTCCACAATTTAGACTGCCAATATAGTTATATCCATTTGACAATCTGGATACATAAACTTTTCCTGTGCACGATGCATTTTTATTATATTGAATAAAGTCCTTCATATATCCTTCAGAAATAAGCTTAGATGCATCAACGCTCGTTGTTTCACCAGCATTTTTAGGCAATTCTTCAGGCTTGCTAGAATAATATTTTTGGGCTGCACTAACCATAGTATTTTCAATTAAAGTATAACTTTTTGAACCACTACCTTGCAAGAACATAATAACCATAGCAAATATTAGAAGGAGTACTACAGCAGCTACTATGTATAACATTCTATAATATTTTTTGTCTATTTTCATTTAATACACCTCATATTAAGATTATATAATATCTAAAAGGAAAACAAAAGAAAAACAGATAATTATTATCTGTTTATTCAAATTTTAGCTTATTGTATGGTTGGTTTTTTGTTTTTATCACCTAGTGGATCTTTCCAACAAGTAGCCCATGATGTAGTATTAGCATCTTCCGCACTAGAAGTTGCAATTAAGTTCATTAAAACAGTAACAAACATAACAACGAAAAATACTGCTACGGCTGCAATTGCACGCTTAATAAGCTTGCTTGTTGCTCCTTTTATCTCTTTCTCATCATTCGATAAAACTGCTCTTCCTAAGTCTAGTGAACCCATAATAATTAAAATGATTGGTATACCTATCTGTATTATTGGGAATATTCCACTTTTGATAAACTTGACAATTGGGCCTATGCCCCCACAGTTATCCACAGCATTTAATAAATTCAACATAAAATCTCCTCTTTTTTTTATACTTAAATAAATAATACGACATTTGACTTACATTGTCAATATAATTGACAAACTTGACAGTTTTTTATTTAGAATCATTTGATACAGAAATAACACCTAATCGATTAAGAAAACTAGTTAATATCGCTTGGTTACTTCGATCGTTAAAAGGTCTTACGGCTGCGAAGATATCGACTCCTGCTTCCGCAGCAAACTCACCTATTTCATCGTTACTGATCATACTTTTATTAAGTACAACTTTCTGGCCTTTAAGTTTTTCAAAAGCTCTTTGATCTCTTCGCACAAGTTTGTTTATTTTGATAATAGATGGTTCTATTAAATATATTATTTCATTAAAAGATTGTTCACTCATATCATTGACATCAACCAGAATTAAATTAACTCCCGAAGAATTGCTAAGTTCTTTGATGTATTCATTTTTACTAACCGATACTAATGATTTATCTCTAAAATATGAAAAATCTCTTTTGCTTATTTCGATTGCTTTTACTTTTAACCCATGAAACTGTTCTAACTCTTTTTTCATCATATATATAAGAGTTGTCGCCCCAGCACTATCCGTGACATTTTTAAAGCCTATGACTCTAATAACTGGAGCCTGGATTTCTTGTGGAGCTGACATAAGTGGACCCTTCATCTGCGGCATAGAGCTAGTTTGAGTTTGAGCTGGCACCTGGATAACTGCTGTTTCAAGTTGATGCAGATGAGCCACATCTTTATAGGAATTAGGATTCGCCAAGAGATATTCTACACCTTCTAAATTGGTTGTAAAATTATAATATCCCATTGAAATTAATTTAGATAGATATGCATTTTCTGCATATTTAGTATTTGCAGGCACGAGTAAAATAATCTTATCAACCGGCAAGCTTATCGAAAGTTTTTGTAAATTAGATATATCATCGTATTTTCTAACTGATGTTAAATCTAGTATCATTCGACCAAAAAAGAAATTAGCAAAAATGCCAATTAACTCTTCTGCGTCATATTCGCCACGTAGCGTTTTAATTATTTCGATATTTAAACCAGATAAAATTGATTCTTGATTATTCGTAATTAAAACATTCATACCTACCAACCCTATCTATTTATTTTTTATTCTTTTTTATCTTACTAATCTGCAGTCTGGAATAGTATCATCAGGTTTAGATCTTTCATCATCAACTGGTCTATTTATTAATTTGGTCTCTCCGCTTAGGTATATCTTTATAGGATCTACCATCGGCATATCAAAACTATAATAAATCGTTATTTTATACATAGTTCCACGACCAGTTACTGTTGTTCTACAAGCTGTTATGTCACCAGTATATCCAACCTCTCTAGCATATCCATAGAGGGTTTTGTCTTTTGCCGAACTATTGGCAGCGCTACCAAGTGATGTAACACCTTCGTTTTGTTCAATTAAATTTATTATTGCATTTTTTTGTCTAAAAGCTCTTCCGTAATTGATAACTCCAGCCATAAATATTATATATATGGTTAAGAATATCAAAACCAGGTAAAAGAGCTGAGTACCACCTATGGCCTCTCTCATTTAATTCACCCTCTTTTTAGATATTTTTACTTACAAATACCTTTTCTTCTCATTTCAGCAGTACATGTAGTATTAGTATTCCAATTATTTTTGATTTGGTCTAATATTGTCGGTACAAATGCTGTAACGAAAATTAGAATAGCAGCAACAGCTAACACTGTTACTAATGTCATATTTAATTCTCCTGTAGCCTCTTTCATTATATTTTCTCCTTCCTATTTTATATATTAATTATACAAGTATTCTTTTTTACTTGCAAGGATTTATGCGTTAAACATAAAGAGGACTGACAACAGTAAGATTACCATTGTTCCTCCGCCCGTTACAACGAGCATTATCATCGTACGCTTTTCCATACTCGCAAGACGTTCCTTATACTTGTCTTCACGAGCCTTGTTTTGCAAAGAAGATACCGATTTAGAGAACATGATTAACTGTTGATATTTGTTCTCTTGAGCACCCAATCCTAGACGATACAGAAGTCTCATCATACGCATCGAGTCTCTAACTGGATATTGTAATGCAAATTCCATGTAAGGCTCAACTGACGAGTCACCAGCATCGATTTTAGCTATCATTTGTCTTAAACCCGGTCTAAATATTTCCGGTGCTGTTTCAATCGATCTAGATAGAGCTACTGGAACGGTATAGTTTTGACAAAGTATCTCTAAACTCTTTAAGTAATAAGGAAGCATTTGATCTATTTTAGTTATATATTTTTTATAATAACTTTTTAAATTATTATACGGCATTTTAAATACTAAGAAAGTTAATACTAAGATGAAGATAAAATTAATAAAGGTGAATTTAACAGCTAATATTGCTGTAAATCCTATCAAAGCAAAGATGGAGTTTTTAATACGTTTGATAAATTCTTTATCCGAATTAACTGACTCACCATATTTAGCTGCTAAAAGAAAATCCCAATCCTTTTCTTTCAGACCTTTTAATGTTTCACTGTTCTCTTCGATAAATTTATTGGCACTGATTGTATTAGTATAAAACAGTGCTATTAAGAATAATCCTGCGACTATAACAATTTCTACTAACATTATTCCGCCCCCACATTCTCATTATAATATTTTTCTCCCGATACTAGGAAGAAGCTATTACTTAATACTATTATATGTAAAGCTACTAAGACTATTGGGTTTTTAAGTAATTTTTGATATGTTTCAACAGTTAGCATGTATTGCACAACCATTACTAATAAATAGAGCATTAGACCAAATTGAACGAACTGTCTGTGGAATTTTTGTCTATCTATTCTATCACGGTAAACACCCTCGACTAGAATATCTATATCGACAAGCATATTTTCTAATACGTCGTTTGAATCTCTCGTTCCCTCTTTAGTAATTTGAAGGAATAGCTGATGCATATTTCTCGTCATATAAAAGTCATATCTTTCATCCATGTAATCGAGTGATTGATCTATGTCCCCATTTTGATAGGCCATATCGATCATAATTTTAACATCTGATAAAACAGGGTCCTGAAGAACACCCGAACTATATACTCCCTCTAGAGCTTTAACAAAACTTTGTGTCGTTTGAAACTCCATAATTGTATTAGTCGTATATACTTGAATCTGTTCAAAAATAAACTCACTGTAAATGCGTTTGCAACGAAGATATGTCAAATACGGAATAAATAGTATCGCTGCTGCTACATACATAATTGATACAACTATATTATAAAAGTAAAGATACGATATTAAAAAAGCCCCTCCACCAAATAATAATAACTGTGTCATGTATTCTCTATACGTATATTCTTGACCTAATTCTTTTACTTTTTTTCTTATATTTTTGTAAGAAAATGGGGCATATTTATCATAAATAGTACCTGCGGTTGAACTTACAAATTTATAAACTGATTCACCCTTACTAACAAAGTATAAAGATGCAAAAGCAAATAAGAATAATATTATTAAAAATTCTGTTATCAGCAAGGTCATTACCTCCTTTATTGATTTATTTTATCGATAGCTACCTGAGTGAAGTTTGGATCAGATGCACTAGCTATCGCTAAGTCTGATAGTTCTTCACCAGTTCCACTATTGTTACTTGGAGCAAAGTTTTTTAAATCTGCTATTTCTACTCCTTGTCCTTCTAAATATTCGAGCAGATGATCACTTATATTGTGATAAGTCTCAAGTCCGGCGACCGTTTTTCTATATATTGTGTTACTAACTGGATTATTGTTCTCATCTACGTAAAATTCGGTTACTTCCCCAATTTCACGGACGAATCTTCCTTCGGCTGGATCAAAGCGACCACGAACGTAAACACCTAAATGAACATATCTATAAATCATTGCTAAGAATTGTTCGACATCAATGTTTGACTCAAGTAAGCTATACATACGTTGAGGTATATTTTCAGCTTTGTCAGCATGGATAGTTGATAAGATATTGTGCCCTGATGATATCGAGTTACGAACAGCCGTTACAGCTTCTGCTGAACGAACCTCGGAAAGAAGTATCCATTTAGGATTCTGTCTCATACAGGTGACAAGTACATCAGAATATGAAGCAATGTTATTTGTCTTCATGGCAACGATATCACGCTCAGGAAATATTCTATCTAAATGAAGCTCGAGTGTATCCTCGATTGTAATTAACTTTTCATTAAAAGATGTATGACTGGCTAGATATTTGACAAGCTCGGTTTTACCCGAACCAGTTTCTCCGGCTACTATTATATTACTATGTCCTTGGACAGCTTTTATTAAAAAGTCATGAATACTTAAGGTTATATATTTCTCACCGAGTATTTTTTCTTTTTCAAGTCGGATACGGGCTGGTGTTTTACGAAAAACAGCAGCTATACCATTTCTGGCTATCGAATCATGAACGAAGTTCATACGTAGTTCTGATGACTCCGAGTCAAGGAACGGATGGGCCATATTAAATGTCTTACCCATGACGTTAGAACACTGGAAAGCGATCTTTTCGACAAGTGCATCATTGATATTTTGCTCTTGTGCACGGTAGACTCCCCTACTTAATGACTTAAGCCAAAGTTGACCACCATTACTATATGAAATATCGGTAATATCATCTTCATCAATATACTTTTTAAGTGGACCAAAGTCCATATTAGAAAAGAGATTCTCACTTTTATTAGCATTTGCTCCGGCGTTTTCAAACAGTTCTTTTCCCATAGCTGCGACTTCTTCCATCTCGCTGGGACTAGATACTGCTTCGGCTGTCGGCATTGAAAATAATGATGCCGCTTCAACCGGGGATTCAGCTACTTCCGAAGATACTTCAACCGGTATTTCGTTTAAAATTGGTGTCTCAGGAGCAGCTTCCATAGTATTAGGCTCTGCTACTTGTGGGTTTGGCTCTTCTACAGTTTTAACCATACCAAGATCGACGGCATCTACTTGGGTTGGTCCAAGAGGTCCATCGATTGTTACTTTCTCACTAGGCATAGGCAAACCGTTATCGGTTGCAACCATGACTGGAGTTTCAACTATTATTGCTGCGCTTTCCACACTATCAGGTGTAATAACAGGGACCTGGTCGCTAGGAGAAGCAGTAATTGATGCTGGTGCAGGAACTTCTGGAGCTACTGCTGGCGCGGGATTTTGGACCGGATAAACCGGTTCACTTACTACTGCTTGCTCGATAGCTCCTTCCTCTTTTATTTCTACAACTGAATTAGCATTTGAATCCGCAGTAACGGGTTCTATACCCATTCCGTTTAAATTCATAGCTTCATCCATTTTTATTCCTCTTTTTTATTATCTTTTTTAACAGTTAATGGTGTCTTATCATAATCATCTGGTAATAACTCCATCTTATCTCTAACAAATTCTTCAGTTGCGCTATTAGCAATCGATGGTTTTAAATCTTCGGCATCTTCATCGTTAACTAGGATTGGAATAGGTTTTATTCTAAGCATTCCCTGTCCATCTAGATTATTAATATACTGTGCTCCAAGCAGAAGTCTATGCATATCATCTGGAAGTGCAAAGATTATCGTAGCTGGTGTTCTTTTTTCCTCTTGATTTTCAAATACGTTATCACCGTTGTTATCTTTGACTGCTAATAACTTGATATTAGCTATAAATTTCCCAATCAAAGCTTTATTTTGATCGCTTGATGTTTCAATATAGATGTCGATAAAACTTCCTGGAAGTAACGAGTTTCCATATGTATCTCCGATTTCTACTCCAAGTGAGTAAAGTGTTTCACCTTTTTCAAGTTCATCTACATATGAGTCAGAACGTTCTTCTTTACTTACAACTGCTTCAGTATAGAATAAACTTCCTCTTGGAATAACTGTGTTTACTCTCGAATAGTGGTTTAATACCATCTCTGCTTTAAGAATTGTATTAGTAGCATCTGTCGCATCTTTTGGTACTTCGATATATTCGATCATATCTTCGGTTATTCTGGTTCTGGGCTGTATTGTAACTGCTGCTACAGGCACCTTTACCGGTTTAACAGCTTGGTTAACACGGATATTATAAGCAACGAATAAAACGATAATTCCAGCCAGAGCCGATATGATCATTACCGTGTTTCTATTACTAATCATTTTTTTGAATTTAATCATTGTACTATTCATAATTATTTACCTCTTTTTTATTCTTTTTAATCTTTCTTTGTTTCTAATATAGCAGTTAGTGTATTTACTACATCTGCTGTGTCTGTTTCGTAGTTTACTTTAGTTTTTCCATCTTCGCTGACCTGTTCTTTAACTCCGAACATCTTTTGGAAAAATCCAAGACTCTCTTGTGTTGTTACTGTCACACTTACCTTAGGTGGGCACTCATCAATATCGTCAAATGATATTTTGTAGTTATCGTTGGTTTTAGCTACTTCGGCAAAACGTCGGACAAAACTTTCGACAAACTTTTCCCTGATAATACGTGGACTACTGCTACTGTATTCTACGCAGTGCATATATTCAGGTGCTGTCTCTATTGTTACCCCATCATAACCGATACCTTCTCTTACAGCGTTCAAATCGACAGCATCGATCATAGCTGCTTCGGTAATCTCCTTTAACAAATGATAATCTTGCTCATTGCTTGTTGTCAAATTACCAAAAAGGTTTATAAGTACAATACCAAATATTCCTAAGAATAATAGCAAATATGCCCAATAAGATACTTTCATCTTAACTCCTTCCGTGGTAGAAGCCCACCACCCTACTATAATACTATAATTAATTATACCCTATCGATATTAAAAAGACAACGATAAAAAAAGAAATTTTAGCAATTTCTTTTATTTATTTATACCGTTTATAACCTTGAAATATTGGTTAAAACCATCATTGTTAGACTTATCATTTATAAACTTACTACGGTACTCCATAGCTGGAACACCCTTAGGCCTTGTAGCTCTACTAGCCATGTAATAATCGGTATAAGCACTCTCGCCTCTTCTATTTAGAGTAGCGTTGCTATTTCTTATTTCTCTAATAGCTGTCGAATTAAGATTTATCACATATTCTGGTTTTCCTGTTGAAATAGAGGTCTTATCTTCGGCATCATTTTTGATTAAGTCTTCTAAACCATACCAGTTACCAATTGCCGATCTTTGTGGGAAGGGATCAACTGGATTAACTGAACGGTAAAAGTAGTCTGCTCCAAGAGCGCTACAATCACTGATACATATTTCAGCTGATGGATATCCATCGCTACGATAGTTGTTACTACAGTATTGTTTTATTAAAGTTGATTGTGTTGGTAAATACTTTTGCTTACAACTTAATGCTGTTCCACTACAACGTTCGATACAATCATCTCTATTTAAGTAGTTACCCGGAGCACTCATACGATACGAATCATTTGAGCAAAAGGCAACGACACAAGTCATAGTACTTTTAGCTGAACATTCATTAATTGCTTCGCTACACGTTTTAGGTGTAACTAAGTATTCACAGTCTTTATTGTAAATGCGGCCATTTATAACAACCGAAGCATAAACTGATTGAGGAAGTTCTCCATCTTTTACTTCTAGTCTATCTCTTATGTACTGACCACTTGCGGGGTTATTAACATCAAATGGACCTCCCGCTCTGATATAGTAAATAGATCCAGCTGGGTTTTCATTTTGACGTAAAAATCTATAAGTTGTAACACCGTTAACTGTCTCTTTAGTAAGCTGACAGACACAAGCTGGACAAGATGGTGTTTCTTTGGTTTTGATGATAACTGGACATAAAACTCTTGTTCCATCTGTTCTTTGAATCCATCCTTCGATGCGCTGTGTCGCGTATCCTCCGGAATCTTTTTCGGTAAATTTAACTGGGACGGAGAACTCTAGTGGAATTGCATCTTTAGCTGAGATTAAAGTTCCACCTGTGACACCAGCATTAACTGCTTTAGTACGATCTCCTTCGACTTGAAGTTTGTATTTAATTATATCTCCGTCGTAGTAGTGTTTATCATAAGTTTCGCGCGGAACTTGAACTTTGGTCATTCCGGTAGTAACTAAACTGCAAGCTACATCTGATGCCCTAGGAGGAGAACTACACAAATAATCGTTAGGTAGTCCACCTGGATTGTTATCGGTTACCTTGACGGCAGTACTAATAATACTCCCTATTTTTGTCTTAAAATCAGTATAGAATTTATTGTACGGGCCAAAGTCATCGGATATACATTTTCCTGCTGTTGCATCATAAACTTTTCCATTTACTGTTCTACTTATACAAACCTGTGACAATCTATACATTGTTTGATTATTGTTTTCACTTTTTGCATCTCTTACACTTGCATTAAATCTTTTTCCACCGATAAACGAATATAACTGTTTAGCCGGTAAAACTGTTTTGGTAACATGCAAGTCTGAATCTTTTAAAATTCTATCTGGCAGTAGTTTTACTTCCTTAGCGGTTTTCTTACCACTTACATCATATTCAACTTGAAGAGTCATATTTAGAAGTGAAGAATTATATTTTTGTGTTTTCCAATCTTTAGCTTCGAAATCTTTGATGGCGTTAAAGGCTGGGGCTTTATTAGAATTACTAAGCGAGGCGTATAACCATTTCCAGTAGTCTGCTGAAAATTCTAGCGTACATGATTTATTACCTGCGACAAGCGTTGGAAATTCAAAACCTTCACCTGGTTTTATTAATCCCGTTATCTCCGGAAATGTTACATCAGATTCGACAGTACATTTTTCTAAATAATAATAATCTCCGCCTTCTTTAAGGCTTGCTTTTTGAACAACACATGAGGGAATTACGTTTTTAGATGTTCCTGTACAAACTTCAACTGGTGCTTTTTTATTTCCTAAAACCGGTGGACATTTCGGTTTATAATCATCGGGATTAATTCCACACTCGGTCATACAATATGCTTTATTTTGAACATCATTTTTTCCGTTCGTATTTTCACACCATTGCTCTGCACAACTTAATTTATCATCGCCCATTTTACCACCACAAGCCGTTTGACAAGTCGCTCTAAAGGCACTTAAGAAATATACAGATATTCCGTAAGCTGATCTTGGATTTGTATTGATGCTGAGACCACTTTGTTGAGATGAACCGGTTACACTATCAATAAAATAATCAACTGATTCTTTTCCTTTGCGAGGGGCAACTAGATTGTAGATATCGTTTTCTTCTTGATTAAGTTGAGAGACTAACGCATTACCGTAATGCGTGTTCATCCACTGAGAAACAGAACTATTATTTTTATTGAATAGTTCCATATTTAACTCATAAGCTGTTCCATAATAACTAGTTCCAGCAACCGTATGTCTAATGGTTGGTTCAATTACTATATAGTATGGCAAAACTTCGATAGTAGGATTTATTTCTTGAGCTGTGCCAGCAATTCCGAAGAAATTGTTAACAACTGTGGCAATTTCTCTAACCGTTCCACGTAACTTAAAGTATTCAATGACTGAAGCCCGAAAACTTGGCTCATCAACTGAAAATCCTGGATAATCCCAATAATCTGGTATATATAAACTCTTTATACCAAAAAACCGCGGTAATTTAAGTCCGCCAGCAGATCTTTTAAAAACTGGTTTAGAATTTTCAATCATTGTATATGTAAGTTTTCCTTTGCGATCAGTTGACAAAACGCTACTGCTCCAAGTTTGACCAAAAACAATCATATCGACCGTTTTTCCAACTGCCTTTAAGTGTTGCTTTCCTCCACCTGGATAACGATATAGTGATAGTCTGACTCCTTTAGAGGTTGGATCAAATGAGTAACTACAATTTCCTCCGCAAGCTACTCCGCCCTTCCCATCGTAACCACCAGAGGCACTCCCATCGATTGGATTTGTTTCATCTCCCCAAGCTGCGACAGAAAAACTAATCATAAATATCGATAAGAACAAAACTGTCTTAAGTAGAAATTTCTTCATATTAATCCTCCAACTTGATTTTAATTTTTTTCTTATCTTTATTTAATTTTCTAATTACGACTACAACTATTGCTATCACAATTGGAATTATTAACAAGATGTAATAGTTTTTGAGAAAGTTTAATACTTGATCAGCAAAGTTGACCTTTTCGTCTTTGACTGGTTTGTCTGCTTTTTCTTTTTCATAAGCATGAACCGCTTCGACAAAATTCTTTTCATTCTCTATTTCTTTTGGATACCATCTATCACAAAGTTCAAACTCTTCATTTCCTTTACAAGCTACATGTTTAGAATAAATATTGTAATGTGGTAATTGATAAGTCTTTTTGTAAAGTGAAGTATTAGGACAAGGCGTATCAACCGAAGTGTAAACAGTAAATACTACTTTAGCTCCATTGTCATAAGTTCCTAAGTTAGAGAATTTTTCTTTACTACTTTCATCATACAAGAAAGTTGCTCCACTTGAATCCTTAATCATTAAATTCTTATTTAAGTTTGTTGCTGTTACGTTCATGTAGTACTCTAAACTAGTATTAAAAGAATCATCAAAGTTGTAATCAAATTCAACTTTATATGCTTCTTTTTTGTACTGAGAAATAGCCTTGCTATCACAGTATGCATATACTTTTGCACTCATAAAAAAGATTGTGATAAAAAGTATAAACATTATTGATTTTCTTAACTTCATATATCCTCCAATTATATATTAATTATACAATAGTTATAGATAAAAATACAAGCAAAAGAAAAGAGACTATTGCTCTTTTCCGTTTATTACAGTGAAGTATGTTTTGTAACCTCCACCCATTAAATCATCATCATGAATAAATTTACTTTGATATTCTGGATTACTATAACTTACTCTTCTTACATAATCGAGATAAGCATTTTGATGAGCTTTTAAATTATAAGCTCGATTGTTGCCGCGAATAGTTAGTAATCTTTGTCTATCAAGTTTTATCACAAATTCAGCTTTGTTTATGCCTTTGCTACCGGTTGAGGTTGTATCATCACTATCTTCGGTAATATACTTGACATATCCAAACCAATTGAGCCCTTCTTTGCGGTCTGGAAATGGATCGCTGATATCGATAGGCCTATAGAAATAGTCTCTACTGTAACAACCACAGTCATTCATACAGGCTACTGCACTAGGATATCCTTCATTAGCATAGTTCCCTTGGCAGTATTTTTCAATATCACTCGTTTCGTCACAAGCATATGTTTGACGACAAGTTCCCGCAAGTGAACAAACACTCATACATTGACTAGTTGAATTGTATCTTCCGCCATCAGTTGGGTTGCTTGTACAATAATCTTTGATACACTGGAAATCCTTAGATAAACATGCCGAAGTACAACTGTTGTTGTTATCGGGAAATCTCAAGATACATTCTTGACCAAAATGGATACGGCCATTTTCGACAACGTAACCATGAACTGATGTAACACCGTCAGCTATATCAAAAGTAACATTGCTTCTTTCATAGTATTTTTGAAGCTTTTCATTATTGACATCAAATCCCTTGTTAAAACTTATATAATATTTAGATGTCGCGTTATGACCTGCTGTCGATAAAGAAACTGTGTATTTGTTTCCGTTTTTAACAACTGGTTCAAACTTGCAATTACATCCTGGACAATCCGAAGTAAGATTTATCTTAACTGGACAATTGATTGTCTGTTTAGCTGTTTTAATCCATCCATTTATTTTGAACTCCGTTTTGCTACTTGCAGGATTTGGCCAAACGAATTTGAATCTTCCGGTTGGTAATTTCGTCGCTCCATCTACTCCATAGCTTTTTATAAGACTTCGGTCTCCGAGGATAACAAGTTCAAGATTAAGCGGAACTCCACGTGGATAAAATCCCTTGGCATCCGGCACCGAAATTGTAGTAAGCTCACAACTTACATCTTTGTTAATATACCGACAGCTGTTTTCAGCCGACATTCCACTTGCGTTGCCATCGATAACAACAGTTAACGAGTTATTAACGGCATCTTCCTTAGCATTTAAACTTGTATATATCTTATTGTAAGGTCCCGTCCCAAGAGCTGTACATAAACCTTTGTTATTTGGATTTATTATTTCACCAGAATCTCTATAACTTAGACATACCGGTGGAAGTTTATATAGTGCCCCATTGTTTGAAGAAGTTGCCATAGTATTAACGCTAGCATTTATTCTTATTCCGTTGTAGTAAGAATAAACAGGCTGGACGCCCCTTACTCTCGTTTCAACATCAAGTGATCCATACTGATATTTATCTTGAACAACTAAAGTCTTTTTAATTGTATTAGTTTTGTTAGCAAGTTTTTCATCTATCTGTATTTTAATATCTGTATTTTTAGAATCGTACGTTAGATTTTTCCAAGATTGTTTATTAAAATCATTCAGCACGGCAATTAAACCTTGTCTTTCTTCGGTTGTTTCAGCCGCTGCATAATCATATTTCCATCTTAGGTAATCAAATGTTAACAAACAGGTTTTACTTCCCGATATTGCAACATTATATTCAAAGCCTGCTCCTTGAGCAACAGCTGCTGGAAGATCAGGGAAAGATGTCTTTGTTGCGGTATTACAATCTATCATATAACTATAGGGCACACCATTTATATTCCCTTTAGATACGCTACAGCTTGATTTTGATGATTGAGTATCAGCTTCACAAGTAGTTTTAACTGCTTTTTCATCACTTATAACAGGACACTTTAGTCCTTCGACAGTGTATCCACATTCAGTGATGCATTTGCCTTTAGATACTCCTTGATTTTTATAATTTTGCTGACAATAATTTTCAGCACACATAAGAAGGTTGTCACCCGTTTGATTTAAACAGGTTGATTTACAAGTTTTAAGTTCTCCGGCAAGCCAGAATATACCTATTCCATAACCAGATCTATTATCGGTATTTATTTCATAACCATTATTATCTTTAGCCGATGCTTCGTTTTTAATAATATAGTTGCCGGTATTTCCTACGAAATTATGCTTATCGTTGTGTTCCTGATTTAATTTCGCAAATATATAATTACCGTACCAAGTTTTTATCGGAGACCCAAGACCGTTGCTATTTTTTAAAACATCAAAGAATGCTCTATTTAGTTCATAGGTAGTTCCATATTTAGCCGGAGCAGCACTGTTGACGATAACTATTTGAACTGTTGGTTCGACCGTTATGTATAAATCAAATATTTCATTAGCTTGAACTTTGTTTTTAAGCCCAAAGAAAGCATTGACAGAATTAGCTATCGCTTCGGGATTTTCACTTAATCTAAATTTACTAATTATTTTTTCACGAAGTTTATTTTCTCTTGTGGATCCACCAACTTTAACAAAGAAATCACGAATTATTGGATCTGTTCTATTAAATCCTTTTTTACTTTGATTAAAACCAAGCGACGCACCAAGCTGTGTATAATTAATTTTACCAACGCCACCCGCTGCTTGAGCATTATAATTAAAACTATGGTTTGCCAAATCTACCGAACCATAAGCTGTAATTTTTTTTCCATCATACTTATAAAGAGATAGTCTAATCGCTATACTTTCGTCATAATGATATGCATCCCAACCTGGTTGTACCGGTACCGAAGGTCCTCCAGGATTACCGATAATAGCTGATCCTGCATTTACGTTTCCATGAGCAAAAAATACAAGTAAGAAGAAAAATATCATTATTACTTTTAGGCTTTTTACTTTTAGGCTTTTCTTTGATTTATTTATTTTTATTGCTGTAAGCAAAACTGTCACCACAGCTAACACAGTAATAACAATTATTTTATTATCATCTAGAAGCTTAATTAAATTAAAATCTTTTTTATCACTTTCCTTAGTACTGTTCTTTAATTTTCCGGCTTTGTAATCTTCAAGTGCTTGTAAAAATTTTTCTTCTGTGTCGATGCTACTATTATCAAACCATCTTTGACATAATTCATAGGTCTCTAAACCCTTACACTCTTCCCTTTGTGAATAATCATTGTAATAAGGAAACTGGATAGTCTTAGTATATAAAAGCGTATCGGGACATTTAGTTGCTGAACTACTATATACATTAAGTTTTATTTTCGATCCGTTTAGATATAGTCCCATCGGCGCCGCAGCAGATTCATTCTCTTCGCGCCAAAAAAAGTTTTCACCACTATCGTTAGTGATATATAAGTTCTTCGAAGTATTTAATGCTTTCAAGGTAAAATTATAGAAGCGGTACGGATTTATTGTTCCATCTTCGACATCATAATCAAATTCAAGTTTATACGCTTCTTTCTTTAAAGCGTTCTTTTCACTGGTCTTACATGCCGCATTTACATTTATAATTCCTATCATAAATATAAATAAAAACATAGTCATATAGCCAATTATCTTCTTATTCATAAATACCTCTCTATTCTCTTATAATGATATATTATTTGTCGATAAATTACAAGAAGTTATTGTCTTAAAAAAGTCATTATGCTATATTTAATAAACGAGGTGTTTATGAAAAAAATAATTATTGGATTCTTAATTTTGTTTGCTGTTGCAGCTTGTACTGTTGCTAACGCTAATATAGAAAATGTCGGTTTTAACAGTTTGAAAAAGTCTATTGATAAGAAAGAGGATTTTATTTTAGAAATTATGCAAGATGGTTGTTCTTACTGTACTGACTTTGCACCAAAGTTTCAAGCAGCACTAAAAGAAGCGAATTTAACGGCTAAGAGTATTAATCTATCTAAGATAAGTCAGCAAGAATATAACGATTTGAAAAAACTCTTATCGATAAGTAATCTAGGAACTCCAACCGTATTATTCTTTAAAAAAGGAGTGGAAACCTCTTCATTAAAAAGAATAGTCGGAAGTCATGATAAAGATTATGTATTAGAAAAATTTAAAAGTAATGGATTCATAAAATAAAAATAGGACAAGTCCTATTTTTTATTTAAAATTTTGTTTTATATTTTTCTTAGGCATGAACACTGAAAAATCCGGATCTACTTCGACTATATATTCGTAATACTCTTTATCCAGTTGTTCTCCATCAACACACCAACTTTTAATTTTTTTATTTAAATTAACTTTTAAATTATCCGTTCGATAAAAGTAAAAACCTGGGACTTTAGTGATATCGCCTGTTGCAATTGTAAATAGGCTTTTGATAATATCAGCTTTTTTGGTTAAGTTACAAAGTAGTACTTCGAACTTGCCATCATTTAATTTCACTTCTTTATAAAACTGATTTATGCCCGCTATACGATTAGCATTAGATATTAACATAAAAGAGAATAAGCCTCGGGACTTTTTACCATCTATTTCATATTCGACATCATAGAGTTTTGTTTGATTACGAAACTCTTTAAAACCATTCCAAATGTAGGCTAGATATCCTAGTTTTTTCTTTTGTGATTTTGGTGTTTCATAAGGGATGTTTAAGAATTTTCCGAAACCGGCGACATAGACAAAAGCTTTGCCATTGACGGTGCAAATATCGATCTTTTTTTCTTCGCCAGCTAAAAGTAGTTTTAGATTAGCGATAGGATCATTGCCATAACCAAACAACGCTCCGATATCATTGGTTGTACCTAGTGGAATGTGAGACATGAGTAGTCTTTTGTTTTTTGGTCTTGCCAAGTTTCCATTGACCGCTTCATTAAAGGTTCCATCTCCCCCAATAGTAATAACTAAGTCATAGTCTCCTAAGTCTTTAACAGCATCTAAAACATGACCTTGATATTTAGAGAAGATTACTTCAGGATCATAACCATGATCAAGTAAAATATCTATGTATCCTGCTAAAAACTCTCGCTTTGTTTTTTTACCACTGTGAGGATTATAAATTATGACACATTTTTTCATATACTTCTACTTCTCCCTTAAATTTAAATATGAGACAAAACCAAGTAATACATCTCTATAAAACTTTGGTATGTATTTATTCTTAATTATTAAGCTCTTAGCTTGATTTAAATTATCTGCCAGCGTTTGTTCAGCCCTAGCTAAAGCACCACTTTCTTCGAATATATTTTTAATGTCTTTTAAATCACTTTTGCTTAAATTTTTCTTTCCATATATTTCTTTTAATTCATCTGCAAATTTAGATCTTGCTGCATGGACATATAAAAGAGTTTGTTTATATTCGCTTATATCAGAATTAGTACTTTTACCTAACTTTTTAGAATCACCATATATTCCAAGTATATCATCTTTTATTTGAAACGCTATGCCTAATCCTTCTAGAATTTTTTCCATCTTTCTTATTTCACCATCTTTAGCTTTACCCAAAATAAGTCCAAGACCTACTGGCCCAATAACTGAATACCAGGCTGTTTTCAAACGATAAATATCAAAGATATCAGCCTCGCTTGATTTTCGCTCTAGATTTTCTTCAGAGAAAGGAAGATAGACATCAAGTATTTCACCTTTAATTGTTTTTAATACTATTTCATTATAATACTTGTAAAGTCTTACAAAGTCTTCATTATAATTGTCGAGCAAGATTTTATTGGTAAAAAATATTCCCAAGTCTCCCACGCAAAGTGCAAGTGATTTAGCAGTGTGATCTACTTTTTTATTTTGTATATTTTGAAAAGAATTGAAATAATCATTGTAACTTTTTTGAATAGTAACTTTATTTCTTCTTAAATCAGCCTCGTCTATAATATCATCATGAATGAGGATAGACGTTTGAAAAGTTTCATATGCCATAGCAAGAGGCATATAGTAATCATCTTCTCTTTTAGATGCTATATTATAACCAATCGAAATAAGTAAAGCTCTTAAAAATTTACCATCACTATTTAAATGGATAAACTTTTCAATTGAATCATTTACTATATCATTGTCTTTTTTACTGCTTAATGACTTATTAATTTTAATTATATTTTTTTTATATTTAACTAACTCTTTTTTATAATATAAATAAAAAGTAATTAAATTATAGTATTCTTCGATTACTTCAAAATTAATGTTTTTAGTTCCTATTATTAATATATTGGTTTTTTCACTGATTTTATTTTCATTTATAAAATCGAAAAAGTCTCCGAGCTCCGAAGATATAAATACGTTGGTTTTTTGATTCCAAATACTAAAGAGATCTCCAGTATTAGAACTCTCTTTATCGTTTACAATAATTACATGATGCATCTTTTTAGCAAGTGTCTCATCATATTTAACTTCATTTTGATTTTTTTTAGGTATGTATATCATAAGCCCTCCGCACATAATATTTTAACATAAATATTAGTTAATACCACAAAGAGTTAATAATTAAAAAACGTTACTTCTGAAAAGCATCTCCAGAAATAACGTTTTTTCAATTTATGGTGGAGCATAACGGGATCGAACCGATGACCTCCACGGTGCAAACGTGGCGCTCTCCCAGCTGAGCTAATGCCCCCTTAATGACATAATCAATTTTATATTATGATTTTGATTTTGTCAATGAATTATTAACTAATATCTTTGTTTTTGGCATTTTCAATAGCATAATCGTGGCAAAGATAAAGATAAGTCAAAAAAATATACAAAGTAACATAAAAAAATATTGTCAACCGCTTAACAATTAATTAGAAAATCTTTTCCTTTATGTGGTTCTTCCGCAAGTAAATTTGGATAATCTTCTTGTCTTAATACTTCGTATATAACAATAGCACAAGCATTAGATAAATTGAGTGACCTAACTTTATCACTCATTGGTATTCTCATGCAACGATCTAGATTATTTTTTAAAATTGATTTTTCTATACCTGTTGATTCTTTTCCAAAAATAAGATAGTTTTCTTTTTCTTGCTTGTATGTAAAACTACTATGACTCTTCTTTCCATAACGAGTAAAGAAATAAAACTCGCCTTTATTTTTGGTTACAAACTCTTCCCAATTTTCATAGACTACATAATCAAGCTTATCTATATAGTTTACACCGCTGCGTTTAATGCTTGATTCATCTAAAGAAAAGCCCAAAGGCTTTATTAGATGTAATTTAGTATTAGTAGCTACACAGGTTCTCATAATATTACCTGTGTTCGCAGGTATCTCCGGTTCATATAAAACTATGTGATTCATTGAGTAAGCTCGTATTGATCTAAGAATTTCTCTATTTCAGAATACTTTAGTTCTTTGCCTTTTTTGCTAACTGTTGCTGTAACTTTTCGTTCAACAAGTAAAACCATCGCCGGATAATTAGCAATTTTATGATTATCATTTACAACATATTTTTTATTAAAATTTTCGATAACTACTGATTTGTTTTCTTCATCACTTAAATTTAGATAAACTATTTCTTCGACTAATTTATCTTTGTTAATTAACTTGAGTAATTCTTTTTCTATTTTTCGGCTGTTAGTATCATCACTGACACCAATAAATAATAAGACATCGGCATTATCTCTTATGTAATTATCAACCTCACTAGGACGAAGTTCTGATACCACTCCACTTAATACAACCGTTTTTAAACTGTACTGCTCGTAATCTAAATATACTTTTCTACCTAGATATAAAGCTAGTAGTGCTACTATAAAAATAATAGCTAAAGTAATATAATTACCGACAGTTATTTTTCTTTTACTATTTTTCATTTGCCACCTACTCTCTAATAAATTATATCATAATAAGAAAAAAAAGAAATTACTTTTTACTATCGTATTTCTTTCTTTCATTTGCATTTAATATCTTTTTTCTAAGTCTTATCGACTTTGGAGTAACTTCGACTAGTTCATCGGAATTAATATAATCAAGAGCATACTCTAAAGTGATAATTCTAGGTCTTTTTAGGACAACTGTATGATCGCTACCACTGGCACGCATATTAGTTAAAGCTTTGCCTTTAACAACGTTAACAGCTAAATCATTATCTCTGACGTGTTCTCCAACTATCATTCCTTCGTACACTTCGGTACCTGCTTCGATAAACATGATACCCCGTTCTTCGACATTACCAAGTGAATATGCCGTAGCTTTTCCGTTTTCCATAGATACAAGAACACCGAGACTTCTTTCTCCAACATCAAGTCCAGCCATCGGTCTATATTCTTTAAAGCTGTGAGCCATAATTCCATATCCTTTGGTAAGAGTCATAAAGTTAGTACCAAAACCGATTAGTCCACGCGATGGAATAGTATAAATAAGTCTGGATTGACCATTTTTATTATCCATCATTTCAAGAATCGCGCCTTTATTACCAAGCTGCTCGATAATATTACCAACCGATTCTTCTGGACACTCTATTTGAAGTTCTTCATAAGGTTCGAATTTTTGATCGTTTTCTTCTTTGATAATTACACTGGGCTTAGATACTTCAAGTTCGTATCCTTCACGACGCATGTTTTCAATTAAAATACCTAGATGAAGTTCTCCGCGCCCAGAAACTATCCAGCTTTCACTGTCGTTTGTTTCTACTTTTAAACTTACATCTCGTTGAACTTCTTTATTTAAACGTTCTTCAATTTTTCTAGCTGTAAGAAGACTACCCTCTTTTCCAGCAAAAGGCGATGAGTTAGTACCAAATGTCATTTGAATAGTTGGTTCATCAACCTTTAAAGTAGGAAGAGGAAGATTTTTTCCCTGTTCACATATTGTCTCACCAACCGAGATATCAGCAAGTCCTGCGACAGCACAAATATCTCCAGCCTCGGCTGTTTCAATTTCGACTCTTTTTAATCCTACGTAACCAAAGAGTTTTTGAATGCGAAATTGTTTTATGCTACCATCAAGCCTGATACAAGAAACGGTCTGGCCATTTTTAATAACACCATTTGAAACGATACCAATGCCAATTCTGCCAACATAATCATTGTAATCCAATAAAGCTGATTGAAACTGTAACGGAGCGTTTACATCACCTTTAGGCGCACTAATTTCTTCGATAATGATATCAAGTAATTTAGCAAAACCTTGTTCCTGCGTAGCTAGGTCAGCATCAAGACTCGATGTTCCATTAAGTGCCGAAGCATAAATAACAGGAAATTCTAATTGCTTTTCATCTGCTCCAAGTTCTATGAATAAATCGAGTACTTCATCTATTACTTCGATAGGTCTTGCCGATGGTTTGTCAATTTTATTAACCACAACGATAGGCTTAGCACCAGCTGCCAGAGCTTTCTTTAATACAAAGCGCGTTTGCGGCATCGTACCTTCGTAAGCGTCAACAACAAGTACTACACCATCGACCATGTTCATAATACGTTCTACTTCTCCCCCGAAATCAGCGTGTCCTGGAGTATCTAAAATGTTTATATGATGATCTTTATAATATACGGAAGTTGTTTTCGCTAAAATTGTTATTCCACGCTCTTTTTCTATTGTATTTGAATCCATAGAAAGATCGGTCAAATCTTCATTTTCTCTAAAACTTCCACTATATTTCAATATCTCGTCTACCAGTGTCGTTTTTCCATGATCGACATGGGCAATTATTGCTACATTTCTCTTTTTCATACATACTCCTTTTGGAAACCTTTACAATTATAACACAAAGTTTGTTTTTTACAATTTATTTTGTTATAATTTTTATCGGAGGATATATGAAAAAGATAGGTGCTGGTTGTGGGGTATTAATAATTGATCAAAATAATAGATTGCTTTTAGGTCGCAGAAATGATGATCCGGAGGTAGCTGATAGTGAACTTCGAGAAGAAGGGACATGGACGCTGCCTGGTGGTAATATCGAGTACGGTGAATCCTTCGAAGAAGCCGGAGTAAGAGAAATTAAAGAGGAATGCAATCTGGATGTCAAAGCCGAAGATATCGATGTAATCTGTGTCCAAACAGATAAGAATGAACACGCTCATTATGTTTCCGTAGGAATGATTACAAGAAAGTATTCGGGAGAAATTAAAGTAATGGAGCCAAATGAAATAACTGTTTGGGCTTGGTTTGATTTAAATGAGCTTCCAAACAATATCTTTTCTCCATCACTTAAAACAATTTTATGCTATATGCAAAACAAATTTTATATAGATTAAATAAGAAAAAAGGTTGACATTTATTGTGTTTTAGATATAATTATAAATGTCAAACAAATGCGGATGTAGTTTAATGGTAGAACCTCAGCCTTCCAAGCTGACTACGTGGGTTCGATTCCCATCATCCGCTCCA
>CAZVUK010000003.1:0-49488 GCA_964630225.1 uncultured Muribaculaceae bacterium | reverse complement strand
TTAAAGAGATGCCCTTTACCCCAGCTGATAGTTGTTTTGAAATAGACGCAGCAGGCACAATAACAGCTTGGAATATTGAAGGAACACTGACAATGGAATATGGTGGATATGTATACACACCATCACAACCGAATACCTGCTACGTTAGGAACTTAAGCATTCCAAGTACAATAAATGGTATAACAGTAAAAACTATAGGTTCACCGACCAGTGTTGAAAATATCAAAAAAAGCATTTTTTTTTGCAAAAAATCTTGAATCTGTAATTATTCCATCCAATGTAACAACAATAGGTGGTGATGCTTTTCCAAATAATAAACTAATAAACGTAACGATCCCCTCAAGTGTAACTTCAATAGAAGCTTATGCGTTTGATGGTAATGTTAATCTAAACAACATTATTATGCAAGGTAAAACAACAACTACAGGAATTTATCTCGGAACATCTTGGAACGGAACAGGAACAATCGTTTTTGCTCCATAAATACAAATAAAATAGAGTTAACTCTATTTTTTTATATTCTAATTATGATATACTTGAATTGGGTGATTTTATGGCAATTTCAAAACATAATTTTAAACTAAGTAATAAGCAAAAAGATCTGCTAAACAGAGAATTTTTGAAAGCTAGCAGTAATCCTGATTTTGCTAAATTAGTTAACAGTCTTAAAATAGATAATGAAATTGCTATGAAATATACTAGTAATTTAGAGCAAGTAGTAAATGAAAGCAATAATTGTAAAACGTGTAAGTCTTTGTCAGAATGTAAAAATGAAACAAAGGGTTTTCGTTATGCAGTTAAAAACGAAGATAATGTCTTAAACTTTTACTTAGAAGCTTGTGAATACTATAAAAAAGAAGAATACAAAGATAAAGTTAAGTTATTTGATTTGCCGCGTTCTTTGAAAGAAGCAGATTTAAAAGATGTATATAAAACGGATAAAAACAGATTAGCTGCTCTTAAAGCTGTCAATCACTTCTTAAAAAACTATAAAGATAATCCTAGAGGGATATTTATAAGTGGAAGTTTTGGTAGTGGTAAGACCTATCTTTTAGCAGCTCTTTTTAACGAGCTTGCCAAAGATGGGGTGGAAAGTATCATCGTTCATACTCCGGAGCTTATGCGTAGCTTAAAAGACTCGTTTAAGAGTGATTATAAAGAAAGATTTCATGAACTTAAAACTATTCCGCTTTTACTACTTGATGACATCGGTGCTGAAAATATCAGTGAATGGAGTAGAGATGAAGTACTAAGTCCAATTCTCCAGTACCGTATGGATGAAAAGTTACCAACATTCTTTACTTCGAACTTTAGCTTAAAAGATCTCGAAGAGCACTTTCGATTAAACCAAAGCTCGATAGAGCAAATAAATGCTCGAAGAATAACAGAGCGTATCAAAGAACTCAGTGAATTTATAGAAATGATAAGTGTAAATCTTAGGGGGTAATTATGGCAAAAGGTGTTCGCTATGCAAATTGTAAAATAGATTGGAATAAAATAAAAAACAACCGTGGTGATAGTACGAAGAGTATCAGCTGTATTTTAGATTATTTGATAGCTTATGCCAAAGAGCTAAATTTTAACCATCATCCTGAGGATTTAAACAAAGTTATGACGAGAGTTAATTCGTTAATAAGTAAACTAGAAAACGAAGAACTTCCAGCTGTTTATCAACATTTGAAAAAAACGCAAGAAACAATTGCAAAACGTTTAAAGAATACCCCTAGAGAAAATAGAAACAATAACGCCAATATAATGAATTTAAAGTTTGTTATCGACAATATCGAAGCCATAATGTCTTCGGTTGATTTGCGTGTAGTTGATGTCTACAAAGGAAGTAGTTACGAATTTTTCAAATATATTATTACGACTAATAAAAATGTTGATATCGTCGAAATGACCCTAGAAAAATATCCTCACTTCGTCAATTTACGCAGTGAAGATGGAAAAGAAACACTTATCGATGCAATCGTCGATGAATATCTAAGGGCTATCGATACCTATGCTAAGGAAAAAGAGCTTACTAATACCTATGAAATATTTTACTGTGATAACATTCTGCGTAAAATCATCTCTCATCCTAAGTTTAAGGACTACAGTTTAAATAAAGAAGAAAACTTAGATAAAATACGAACTTACAAAGAAGCTGCTAATAAATATAATTCGATATATCCAATTAAATCTCAAATAATATATTGGCTTAACCAATTAAGTGATTGTATAAATAAAAAAGAACTTAAGATGAATTATGAATCGTTAAAGTTTAGAACTGATGTTCATGATGGTTTTGATGAAGGAGTGTTATCCGAAGTAAATCAATATACAGATCTAGACTTTAAAACAAATTATGATAGTTACATCAATGATGAAGTGTTTGCCATTACCATTGACAAAGAAGGAACTCTTGACAAAGATGATGCCATTTCGATAAGTAAAAATGAAGATGGAAGCTATAAATTAGGTGTTCATATAGCCGATCCTTTGGCTATTATAACAGCGAACAGTATTATCTTTGATGAGGCATTAAATAGAACAACGACCATTTTACTTGGAGGAAACGGAAGAATACCGATGTTTCCTGAAGAACTCACTCAAAATCTTTTGACACTGTCTACAAGTCGTTATAACCATGTTAATTCATACTATATGAATATAAATAAAAAAGGTGAAGTAGAATCATACTACTTTGCTAAAGAAAAGATAAAGATCGCTGAAAGTTTCTCTTACAACGATATGAACAATTTAATTATGACTAAATCAAACAGCAAAATTGGTAATGAAATGATCGAAAATCTATTAGAACTTCGAAGTTGTTTAACTAAGTCTACTAAAAAAGATGAACTGTATGAAAAAATTAAACAAAGTGATTCTAATATAAGTGATACCAATATTACAGAAAGTGGTAATTCACAAGAAATAATCAATCTAACGATGTTAATTACTAATAAGACGGTTGCTAAATTCTTTTCTGAAAATAATTACCCCTTTCTTTACCGTAATCACATTGTCGATACTGCTGATACTGAAGAACTTGAATATTATCAAACGCTTTTAGCTGGAGAAGCGAACTCTGCGGAATATCTAAGAGCTGTTAAAAATATTTATCCAAGCCCCTTTTATTCTTTAGTAAATAGTGGACATCACGGTTTAAAGGCCCAGGCTTATTGTCACATTACGTCACCGCTAAGGCGTCTCGCTGATTTAATTAACGATGAATGTTTAAATCTTTTATATTATAAAATGCCAGGTGAAGAAGATTTTATCGAAGTCGAAGAACTAGTTAATAAAGGAAGTAAACAACTTAAAGCCAAGACTAAACAGTTAGAAATTTTTCGTCATGAATATAATAGAATGAATAGAAATAAAGCTAAATAGACAAAATTTTACAAAAAAGGAATTATAGTTTCTTTTTTTTGTTATATTATCGTGTTATGTTTAATTAGAAAATAGGACACCATGAAAAGAATATACAAAAAAGGCTTTACTTTAATTGAGTTATTAGCAGTAATAATTATAATTGGTTTATTGTTAGTAATAGCAATTCCTGGTATTACAAAATATATAACAACATCGCGAAACAAAACTTATTTAAGAACATTAGATTCATATGCTGATGGTCTATCTAAGATGATAGCTAATAATGAATTGCCTGGTATGTATGAAGAAGATACTACGTATTATATACCGTTTAATTGCATCCCAATTGAAAAGGGAGGAAAAGCCCGAATGGAGACTGGGAATTTGCTTACGTACTGACAACCAATCAAAATAATCAAAGAAAGTATTACTTTTATACTAAGGATGAAAAATCGATTGGAGTAGAAGGGATATCTGCTGATAAAATAAAATTAAGTGATGTAAAAAGCACCGATATTACAATTGATGAACCAATAGCAATAAGTGGTACAAAAAAAATGAGTATAGTACCAGATAGCTGTGACTACAATGCTACAACAATAAGGGAAGTAGCCTTCAAGCCAGATGATGCCTGTTTTGAAATAAGCGCAGAAGGAGAAATAACTAAGTGGAACGTGCTGGGGAAATATGATGTAGATGGATATATACCAGAACCAAATGATCCTTGTTATGCTACTAATTTAGTTATACCAAATATGATCAAAGGAATAACGGTTAAAAAAATATCAACAAACATATCAGAAATTGAAGATGATATTACTAAACTGGTATTTGCGTTTAAAGAGCTAAAATCAATTGTTTTACCAGATACAGTAACATCAATTAGTGATCATGCTTTTGATACGTGCAATTTAGTGTCAATAAAATTACCGAGCAATTTAGTGTCGATAGGTAAAGGAGCGTTTGCTAATAATAATTTTTCGGAAATAAGCCTTCCAACAACTTTAACTTCATTAGGTGATTATGCTTTTATTAGTAATAAGTTAAAAACTATTGTAATCCCAGCAAAGCTAAAAAATTGGGGAAAGTCGACTTTTTCTAATAATGAACTTACTGATGTAGTTTTTGAGCCTTAAATACAAGCCTTACTTTTGCTAATGCAATCATATTGACAAATAAAATAAAAATGATATAATCTTATCATAAATGCATTGACAGGAAACACGATTATTTATTCAAGTAATTAAAGAGAGTCTGACTGGTGAAAACAGACATTACCATAAATAATTACCATTCCTCGAGTAGATCTATCAAATGTAGATCCGTTAAGCCCGTTAAGCTAATTAAGTAAAATACCAGATGGTACCGTGGAAACACTCTAGTTATATAGGGTGTTTTTTTATTGAAAGGAGTGTACTATGAATAATATTTTAGAAGATGAAAGACTGCATGTCTTAAATCACAGTGGGGCGCATTTGCTTGCTCATGCTGTCAAAAATCTATATCCTGAGGCTATGTTTTGGGTAGGACCCGCTATTGAAAACGGTTTTTATTATGACATAGATCTTGGTGATATATCGATCAGTGAAGAGGATCTTGAAAAGATTGAAAGTGAAATGAAAAAGATAGTCAAGGCTGATAAATTAATTAAAAGAATTGATATGAGTCTTGATGAAGCCAAAGAGATGTTTAAAGGAGACCCTTATAAACAAGATTTACTTTCACGTATGGAAGGAGATATCTCTGCTTATCAGCAAGAGGGTTTTATCGACCTTTGTCGTGGGCCACACGTTAACTCAACTAAAGAGTTAAAACATTTTAAACTGCTAAAGGTAAGTGGTGCTTACTGGAAGGGTGATGCTAATAATAAGATGCTTCAGCGAATATATGGTATCGTTTTTGATGCGGCCGAAGACTTAGAAGCATATTTAAACTTCCTAGAAGAAGCTGCTAAAAGAGATCATCGCAAACTTGGAAAAGAAGCAGAACTATTTATGTTCTCTGAGTATGGACCGGGCTTTCCATTTTGGCTTCCTAACGGAATGATCATCCGCAATATTCTCGAAGACTTTTGGTATAAAGAACATACTAAAGAAGGCTATGAATTTATTAAAACACCAACTATGTTAAATAGAGATCTTTGGGAGCTTTCTGGTCACTGGGAAAACTATAAAGACAATATGTACACATCATCGATCGACGAAAAAGATTTTGCTATTAAACCGATGAATTGTCCGGGTGGAATGCTAGCTTACAAAAACAGTTTGCATTCTTATAGAGATCTTCCACTTAGAGTCGGAGAGCTAGGACTAGTTCACCGCCACGAAGCATCAGGAGCCCTATCAGGACTGTTTAGAGTCAGATGTTTTACTCAAGATGATGCCCATCTATTTATGACTCCAGATCAAATAGAGAGTGAAATAATTAGATTGATCAACTTTATCGACCGGGTGTATTCTATTTTTGGAATAAATTATAGAATAGAACTGTCGACTCGTCCCGAAGAAAAATATATCGGCGAAATAGATGTTTGGGATAAATCTGAAGCAGCTCTTCAAAAAGCTTGTGAAAAAGCCGGTAAAAGCTTTAAATTAAATCCAGGAGATGGGGCTTTCTATGGGCCTAAATTAGACTTTCATGTAACCGATTCACTTGGACGTAGCTGGCAGTGCGGAACTATCCAGCTCGATATGAACTTACCTGAAAGATTCGATCTTTACTATATCGATGAAAAAGGTGAAAAACAGCGGCCGATTATGCTTCACCGCGTCATCTTTGGTGCCATCGAAAGGTTTATCGGAATCTTAATTGAGCACTTTGCTGGTGTCTTCCCACTTTGGATGGCGCCAGTTCAAATCAATATCATCCCCGTAAACAATCAGTATCATCTAGAGTATGCTGAAGCCGTCAAAGCAGACTTAGAAGCTCTTGGTCTTCGTGTCAAAGTAGATCATCGCGAAGAAAAGCTTGGCTTTAAAATGAGAGAATCACAAATAGCCAAGGTGCCTATCAATGTCATTATTGGTGATAAAGAACTTGCATCAAACGAAGTCAGCTATCGCCTACATGGTAAAGAAGAGACAGTAACTCTCGAGCGCGATGACTTTGTTAAGTTTGTCTTAGACAAAGTAGAAAGCAAGGCTATTAATGTATAAAAATGATAATGTCACCAAACAGACAGACTTAAGTTTTGGTGGATACTTTATTCTTCCAGATTTAGAAAAGAAAGAAGATAAAGAAACAGTCAAGGCTGAACGAAAACCAAAGAAAAAACCTGTAAAATCAAATAAAAAAGAAAAGATGTAAAATTGACATCTTTTTTTGTTTGTTCGAGTTTTACTCTTTACAAAAAAGCCTTAATTATGTATCATTTAATTAAGCAGTGGTGAATTGTGGTGAAAAGTGGGGGATTTTTATGTTGATGGGAGAATTTAGACACAACATTGATGATAAGGGTCGTTTGATCCTGCCAGCAAAGTTTCGTGAATCTCTAGGTGATGATTTTATCATCACAAGAGGTCTTGAAAACTGTCTGTTTGTCTATCCTAAAGCAAAGTGGAACGAAATAATGGGCCGCTTTGATACTCTACCATTTACAAAAAAGAATACCCGTAATTTCATGCGATTTTTCCTCTCAGGTGCTACTGCTGCAGTATTTGACAAACAAGGTCGAATCAATATTACCTCTCCATTGATCGAATACGCCGACTTACAAAAAGAATGTGTTGTAATCGGCGTAGGAGATCGCCTAGAAATATGGTCTAGTAATAACTGGAACGATTTCTATGATTCACATACCAATGAAATGTCGGATATTGCTGAAAATTTATTTAGTTCTACTTGGGAAGAGAGTGATTAAATGCACATCTCCGTACTACTAAAAGAGACAATTACAGGACTAAATATACAAGATGATGGCATCTATGTTGATTGCACCCTAGGATATGCAGGGCATTCAAGCTCCATATTAGAAAAGATAACAAGGGGTTATCTATTCGCTTTTGATCAGGATAGCGACGCAATTAAAGCATCACAAGAAAAGCTATCCAAAATCGCTAATAATTTTACTATCATCGATAGTAATTTCAAATATATAAAAGAAGAACTTGCTAAAAGAGACGTACAGAAAGTAAATGGCATATTATATGATCTCGGCGTTTCATCAAAACAACTTGATGAAGCCAAGCGCGGCTTTAGCTATCATAGCGACGCTAGACTCGATATGAGAATGGATAAACGAAACAGTTTATCGGCATGGGAAGTAGTAAATAAGTATTCAAAAGAAGATTTGACAAAAATACTCTATGAATATGGTGAAGAAAAATATGCTTCGTCTATTGCTAGAAAAATAGTAGAAAAAAGAAAAGACAAAACCATCGATTCAACCTTAGAGCTTGTTGACGTAATAAAATCATCTCTCCCGCAAAAAGCAATGAGAGATAAACATCCGGCTCGCAAGACATTCCAAGCTATCAGAATCGAAGTAAACGACGAGCTAGGAGCTATCAAAACAAGTTTGAACGAAGCTTTAACGCTTCTTGCCCCAGGCGGAAGAATAGCAGTCATAAGCTTTCATTCTTTAGAAGATCGTATCGTTAAAAACATCTTCAAAGAAGCAAGTATGATCGATCCTCTAGTTAAAGGATTGCCTGAAATACCTAAGGAATATCAAGCGAAATTCCGTTTGATTAACAGTAAAACAATTACAGCTGGTGATAAAGAATTAGATGAAAATCATCGTTCTAGATCAGCCAAGCTAAGAATAATAGAGAGAATATAGGAGCTTAAAATGAAAAAGAAGAAAACAATTAGAAAAACTAGTAAATTTGAAAAGTTACTACATCTATTTACTTTTTTCTTAGTTATTTCATTTCCCTTTTTAATCGTTGGTTCACAAGCTGGACTTTCTAAAGTTAACTTCGAAGTAGAAAGACTTAAGAAAGAGATTACAGCTCAAGAGAGAACTAATCAAGGTTTAGAGATGAAGATTAATGAACTAGCATCGCTAGACAATATTCAAGTAGTTGCAGCGCAGAAGGGTTTAAGTTATAATAATAACAATATTAAATCTATAGATTTTGCAAGATAGGTGAGTTATGAAAAAGAAAAAGAAAGAATTAAATAACAGTGCTAAGCTGTCACTATTGATAGTAGCAATTGTTACTGGTCTTTCTTTTTTAATGCTTGCTTCTAGAATAGTATTTTTATCGACTTCCAAAGAAGTCGAAGGGACAAATCTTAAGTATTTTGCTTCACAGCGAACAAGCAGAAAAGATGCTCTTGTGGCAAAAAGGGGGACAATATATGACATAAATGGTAATGTCATCGCTCAAAATATTTCCTCTTACACCTTGATAGCTTATTTAAATCCAAGAAGGACCACTAATCCAAAAAAACCACAGCACATAGTAGATCCAGAAGGAGCTGCTAAATTACTTGCTCCGGTTTTAGATATGACCGAAGAACAATTACTTAAATATCTGACTAAAAAAAATATCTATCAAACTGAGTTTGGTAACAAAGGAAAAGGTCTAACCGAACTTAAAAAAGATGAGATTGTTGCCCTTGGTATAAAAGGAATAGATTTTATTGAAACACAAAAGAGATATTATCCTTATGGGGACTTTTTGTCATATACGATCGGTTACGCTAAAGAAAAACCTCATCCTGATGATAAAAACAAGATAATTTTAGTAGGTGAGATGGGTCTTGAAAAACATTTTGATAAAGAATTAAGTGGTACTGATGGTTATAATCTTTATCAAAAAGATCGTAAAGGTTATAAGATACCTGGTACCAGAGAAGTTACCGTTGCCGCTAAAGACGGTAATGATATATATTTGACCATTGATGTCAATATTCAACTCTTTTTAGAACAAGCTTTAAATAAATCACGATATGATTCACGTTGGGACTGGACTTCGGTAATTTTAGCCGATGCTAAAGACGGGAAGATGCTTGCTATGTCAAGTGATCCTTCGTTTAATCCTAATAAGCGAGATATGACAAGTTACTTAGATTTAAATGTTGGAGCATCTTTTGAACCTGGTTCGACAATGAAAGTTTTTTCATATATGGCGGCGATGGAAAAGGGTATTTATAACGGTTCTGACAAATATTTGTCGGGAGTATATAAAACAGCAGATGGAACGGAAATCGGAGACTGGAAGCGAAGTGGATGGGGGCATATCAGTTTTGACCAAGGTTTTAGTTTATCTAGTAATACAGCAATTATAAGTTTGATTAAAAAGGGAATTACGGCAAGTGATTTACGCGAATATTACGCAAAATTAGGCTTTGGTGCTAAAACCGGAATAGAGCTGCCAGGCGAAGTTTCAGGCAAGATGAACTTTAAATATGAAACCGAGATTCTAAATGCTGGTTTTGGCCAAGGTTTAACGACGACCGCTATTCAATATGTCAAAGCGATGAGTGCTGTGACTAATGGTGGTGTTGTCGTAAATCCATACTTGATCGAAAAAATCGTTAATTCCAACACTGCTAAAGTTATCTATCAAGCTAAAAAAGAAGAAGGCGAAAAAGTCGCATCAAGTCAAACAGTTAGTAAAATAACTGATTTAATGCGCCAAGTTGTCGAAGGAAACCCTAGTACTAGTACTGGTTATCCATATTACATGGAAGGCTACAAATTAGCTGCTAAAACGGGAACGGCACAGGTTGCTAAAGAAAATGGAAGAGGATATTCAACTAATGTTATTAAATCTTTGGTTGGTTTCTTTCCTTATGATAATCCGAAGGTAATAGTCTATATCGCCACTCGCAATCCTCGTGATAAACAGACAGGTAGCGAAGTAAGCCCGATGAAGACGATTACTAACGATATTGTTAAAAATATATCTAGTTATTTAAATATTTATGATGGTCAAAAAGAAGAGAGTAAAGCCCTAGTTAGTTATGTGCTTCCATCACTAATTAATAAAGATGTAAAAGAAGCAGTTGACAAGTTTAATAGTCTTAGTATCAAAACAATCGTTCTTGGTACAGGCACAAAAGTTATTAAACAGTATCCAAAAGCAACTAGCAAAGTTAGTAATAACGACAGAGTAATTCTTTTAACTAATAATTTAGAAGGATTAGTCATGCCAAAAATACTTGGTCTTTCTCACAAAGAAGCAAAAATCATCTGCACTTACATAAATAAGAATTGCATATTTGATGGCAATGGTTATGTCACGATGCAAAACATCGAAGTGGGTCGCCCACTTAACACTGAAAGTCAAATAAACTTAACGCTTAGCCAAAGAGAGATAAATTAAAGATAATTTGTCTTTTTTTATGACAAATTACTTTCATATATGATACTATTATTATGGAACAGTACAAAGTGCTGTCTATTCCAGAAAGAAAGAGGTATATATGGGATTTATTAAAGCATTTACGGGAGCACTAGGTGGAACATTTGCCGATCAGTGGAAAGATTTTTTACTGCCAAGTCAGAATATGACAGCAACAGCAGGAGTCTTTTCTGCAGTAGCTCAAGGACAAAATGCAGGACGTGGTTCAAATACTAAAGGATCAGAAAATATTATTACTAATGGTAGTAAAATTATCGTTCCTGAAGGACTGGCACTAATTACTATTCAAGATGGAGCAATTACTGGATGTGTTACAGAAGCTGGAGGATTTATTTACTCTAGTGATGATCCTAATTCTAAGTCATTATTTGTCGGTGATGGAATTTCGGCATCACTGCTTACGCAAACTTGGGAAAGAGTTAAATTTGGTGGTATCCCAGGAGCACAACAATTAGCATTTTATGTAAATATGAAAGAAATACCAAACAATAAGTTTGGTACCCAATCAGAAATATACTGGAACGATGCATATCTAAATGCACAGGTAGGAGCAGTTACAAGAGGTACTTATAGTTTAAGTATTACTGATCCACTCCTATTTGTTAAAAACTTTGTTCCAGCAACTTACTTGCAAGCAGATGGAAAAGTATTCGATTTTGCCGATATGGATAACGACGCTGGAACACAGCTATTTAATGAAGTAGTTGGAACTCTTTCAGCAGCTTTTTCTAAATATACTAATGATCCAGATAAAGGAAACAGAATCGCGCAAATTCAAAGTGACCAAATTGGATTTGCCCAATCACTTAGTGAAGCAGTCGAAGAAGCTTATCAGTGGAAAAGTGGACGCGGAATAGAAATAGCTAAAGTGGCAATAGCGGCTATCGAATACGATGAAGATACTAAAGCTCTGCTTAGCGATGTTAAAAAAGCCGATGCTCTATCTGGTGCTCGTGGAAACTCATTTATGCAGCAATCAGTTGCAAGAGGAATGCAAGCAGCTGGAGAAAATCCAGGTGGAGGAGCGGGAGCCATGGCCTTTATGGGTATGGGTATGAATGCCGTCGGAGGAGCTGTCGGAGGACTACAGCAACCAACAGGTGACGCGTCAGCAACTGCAACTGACCCTTATGCAAAATTAACTGAAATGAAAAAGCTATTAGATGCGGGAGTTATCAGCCAAGAAGACTTTGATGCCGTTAAAAAACAAACATTAGGACTTTAAAATATGGACGGGGCTAAAGAAGAAATACTTACTCCAGCCGAAAATATAACCGAGGAACCGAAGCTTGCTAATACTGAGGTATCTGATAAAGATGGTCAAAACAAATGTCCATCCTGTGGATCTAGTGATATAGCTCTAAATCCCAAAACCGCTAAATTAAGATGTAATTATTGTCGACATGAATTTATGCCAGAAAAAGCCGCGAGCTTAAGTGAGGATATCTCTTCGCTCGAAGGGATAGTAACTGCTTCGGCAGCAGCCGATATAAATAAGGAGTTTGACTCAGTTGTCACTCTTAAGTGTCAAAGCTGTGCCGCCGAGGTTGTAATTGATACGGCCGACACGCTGCAAGCTAGGTGTCACTGGTGTCGCAATACATTATCGATTAATCAGCAGATACCAAATGGAGCAGTACCTGACGTTGTTCTTGCTTTCAAACTGACCAAAGAAGCAGCTCAAAAAAGTATTAATAATTTTGTGAAGAAACGCCGTTTCTATGCTCATCCGACTTTTAAGAAAGAATTCACGGCCGATAATATCCTCGGTGTTTACTTTCCCTATATGGTTGTCGATGCTACAGGACACGCAAATTATAGTGGAGTAGGTGAACATCAAACAAATGCCTACTATGTTGGAAGAGACAACAGTAGACGTCGCTTGTACGATGCCGATGCCTATAGCGTCGAGCGTGAGTACGATGTTGACATAATCGGTCTAACGATCGAATCGAGCTCGGAGCGCTTAGATAAAAGTAACAAAACCAATACGAATAACATTATCAATTCGATAATGCCCTTCGACATTGAAAACTGTCACAAGTACGATGCCAACTATTTAAGAGGTTTTACTTCGGAGCGTCGCGACATGAATATTGGTGAATTAGACGATATGGTAAATGCTCAGCTAGCTGATGTAGCCAAGTTTGCCGCTAACGAGAGCTTAAAAGATTATGACCGCGGCGTAGCATGGACAAAGGAAGATTTCAAAACCAAAGGTCAGCAGTGGAAAGCAGCATATTTACCAGTATGGTTATATAGCTATCAGCAAAAGAAATTAAATAAAAATGTTATTCACTATGTTGCCGTAAATGCTAGAACCGGCGAGACGATGGGGAGTGTTCCGATGTTTATGCCACTTGTTATTCTAGCTACGATAATAGTTGAATTACTAGGTGGATACTTTGCCATTAAATTAAATTTTAATGAACGCTGGCTATTTCTTTTAACGGGACCTATCTTTTACTTTGTTATTACTAATAGATATAGAAATTTTTCAGCTAGACACACACATGAAACAGATACTAAAACAAAAGTTAGTAATATGCGTATGAAAGATGAGTTTCTCGAAAAACGAAAAGGTTTATCATCAAGCATGATTGTCGGTGTTAACAACAAATCAGTTGTCGGTGATACAAGTGGTTCTAAATTAGTTAAAACCTTCCTTGGAGATAATGAATTTTCTGACTATCTTAATAAAAAAATGGTAACACAAGACGGTGAGTATGACAAAAAAGAAAAAGAAGCTAAAAAATAGCTTCTTTTTATATTGCTCGATATTTTTCAGCTCCATCGAAAGGTCTTTCGACGTTTATCCTATCGACAAAGAGAATTCCATTTAGATGATCTAGCTCATGCTGGAAAGCAATAGCTACTTCTTCTCTTACTCTAAAACTGACTTTATTACCATCGATATCATATCCTTCAAATGTTGCTCTAGCATGTCTCGGAACTATTCCATTTGTCGATCTATTGATAGACAGACAACCTTCTCCTTCTTCGACATAAATCATCTCTTGTGAGTAACTGACCATTTCTGGATTAATAATAACATAATTATTGAAGTTTCCCTCTTCATACTCGTGAACAACCACAAAGTATCTTTTCGGAATACCAAGCTGTATAGCACTCATTCCCATACCAGGACGAAGATTATACTTTTCAGCCATCTCTTCAATTTGACTATTAGTCAAATATTCAAGCATTCTATCTATAATTAATCGATCATCTTTAGTAAGAGGAAAAGTTACTTCATTACTAAGAGTTCGTAAAACTTTATCTTTTTCATCTAAAATATCTTTTGTTTTTAACATAACATCACCACACGCAAATTTTAACACAAAATTAATAATATTTCAATCTAGGAAAAAATATCAAATAAATCTATAATAATGTATAATATTATAAAGAGGAAATATGAGTTACGTAAAGGGACAATTTAGAAAAGAAATATTTAAAGGTGATAATGGATATATGGTATCACTTTTTAAGATTGAATCTAAAAGTGATGATATCGATGAAGAAGTAGGTGGCACTATTACAATCACTGGTTATTTTCATGAGAAAAGTCCCAATGATACTTATCAATTAAATGGAGAATTAGTATCTCACCCTAAATACGGAAAACAATTTAAAACGGATAACTATACGAGATTAAAACCCGAAGGAAAAGATGCGATGATCGAATTTTTATCATCGGATATATTTCCTGGTATCGGGGAAAAAACCGCTGCGAAAGTAGTTGAGATGTTCAAAGATAAAACTTTCGATGTTATTTTAAATCATAAAGAAGATTTATATATGGTTCCTAAGTTAAGTGAAAAAAACATCGAAACCTTAAATACTGTCTTAATAGAATATGAATCATCATACAAGATTCTACTTGATTTAGGAGAACTCGGTTTTTCGACAAAAGATGCAGTTAGAATAAGCAATTATTACAAAAGTAAAACAGAAGAAATCGTCAAGAAAAATATATATAAACTATTAGAAATTAAAGATATAGGCTTTAGAAAAATAGATGAGATAGCTATTAAAAACGATTATTTAGTTGATGATCCAAGACGTATCGAAGCTGCTATTGTCTATAGCTTTACTGAAGTAGCTATGCACCTAGGACACTGTTACTTAGATTATGAGCAGCTTTTTAGCTATTTAAAAAGAGCACTATATTTTGATTTATCGATCGAGCAGTTTGATGAGTGCATCTACGAGATGATCGAAAGTAAAGAACTTATCAGAGAAGATGATCGTTACTATTTAGTTAAGATGCATGAAGATGAAGAATACGTGGCTTTAAGAATAAATTATCTCTTACAAAAAAAGAAGATTGAACTTAAAACTTTGACAAGTGATTTTGAAAAAATTGAAAAGAGATCCTCGATAAAGTTTAGTAATTCCCAAAAAGAAGCTATATTAAATAGCCAAGAAACGCATTTTGAAATAATTACTGGTGGTCCTGGTACCGGTAAGACGACCATCGTCAAAGCAATTGTTGATCTGTATCAAGCAAGTCATAAATTAAGCATGGCTCAGCTTCAACAAGACGTCGCATTATTATCTCCGACCGGCAGAGCCAGTAAAAGATTATCCGAAGCGACGATGATGCCAGCATCGACCATTCATCGTTTTTTAAAATGGAATAAAGATAACGATAGTTTTCAGTTAAATGAACGCAATAAATCATTAGCTAAACTTCTTATTATCGATGAATCATCGATGATTGATATATCACTATTAGCGGCCCTTTTTAGAGCCTTGCGAATGGATTGTAGAGTTATCATGGTCGGAGATTATCAGCAGTTGCCAAGTGTCGGTCCAGGACAAGTTTTAAAAGACATTATTGCTAGCGATGTCAGTCCGGTCGTCTTTTTAAACGAACTTTATCGCCAAGCTAAAGACTCTGAAATAATCTCTCTTGCTTATGGCGTTAACAGTGGACATCTCGATTTTGAATTAAGTGGTAATGACTTAATTTATCAAGTAAACGAAGATATTATAACTAATTTGAAAGAGATATGTAGTTCATATAAAAAAGCAAACTATCGTGACTTTCAAATATTAGTTCCTATGTATAAAGGTTTATATGGTATCGATACTATAAATAAAATAGCTCAAGAGCTTTTTAATCCGGCAGATAGTCATAAACGTGAAATAAAATACTTCGAACTGTGCTATAGAGAAGGGGATAAAGTTCTCCAGCTTGTTAATATGCCCGATGATAATGTCTATAATGGTGATATTGGTTTAATAAAGAAAATACTTCCTAAAGAAATTGTTATCGATTTTGATGGTAACATCGTAACTTATGGATCATCTGATTTTGCTAATTTTACCCATGCCTATGCCATAAGTATCCACAAAGCCCAAGGATCAGAGTTTAAAGTAGTGGTTTTGCCACTTTCTTATACTTATCATAAAATGCTATATCGTAAACTATATTACACAGCAGTATCTCGTGCTAAAACAAAATTATATATTCTTGGTGACCCTAAAATTTTAGCTCGAGCAAGCGCTAATGATAAAGAAAATATCAGACAAACTAGTTTAGCTGACAAGTTAAAAAATAAATACTTAATTTTGAATAAAAACTAAAAGACAAATATACTATATATGTTATAATAATTACAGTGGAGGATTAGATGTTTAAATTTAAAAATAAAAAAGATTCTATTGATTATGGAACTCTAAATGAACTGATTTTACTTTTTGATAAGTTTTTAAAACTTATCTTTGTTGCGACGGCCATATTTGTGCTTACTTATTTGGCTAAAGAGTGGAAGATATTTAGCATTGTAGCAACAATAATAAATATTATGGTGCCATTTTTTATTGGTATTGCTCTAGCCTGGTTGTTTGATCCGTTTGTGACAATGCTTCAAAAAAAGGGTGTTAAAAGAATCCTCGGAACGACTTTAATTTATTTGATATTTATCGCTTTATTGATTTTATTCTTTAGTTTTATCGTACCGACTTTATATCATCAGATAAATGATATTATCAATAAATCACCTGCTATTATAAAAGATTTTAGCGAAGGTTTTGATAAATTGTTATTCGATCTTTCGGGAACTTATAATCTAAACTTCAAACAAATACAAACACAAGTTTATTCGAATTTAACGACGGCGATGAACTCACTTACTGTCGATTTACCAGCTCTTATTGTCGGTTTTGTTAAAGGTTTAATCGAAGGTGGACTCAAGTTTATCTTTGGACTCTTTATCGGCTTTTACTTACTTGTTGACTTCGATGGAGCAAAGAATCATTTTAATACATTACTTCCTAAAAAGTATCGAAAAAAATATACTACTCTTTTCAAAAAACTTGATGCGGTATTAAAAAACTATGTTTTAGGAACGCTCTTTGTCATTGTCATCCTCTTTATCTGTCAAACAGTTGGCTTTACTTTAGCTGGTTTAGAAGCTCCTCTTGTCTTTGGACTAATCTGTGCTATTACTAATGTTATACCATATGTTGGTCCATATATCGGAGGTATACCGGCTGTCCTAATCGGTCTTACAATTTCTCCGGCTGTCGGTTTCTTAACTTTAATTGCCGTTGTTATTTGTCAGCTGATTGAAAGCTATCTATTAACCCCTATGGTAATGAGCAAAACGATGAAGCTTCATCCGGTTGTCATTATCGTCGGCTTATTAATATTTGGTCACTTCTTTGGTATTATCGGAATGCTATTTGCCACCCCGACAATATCTTGTGCAAAGATTATTGCTAACTTCTTCATTGCCGAGTATAAGGAAACAAAGGGTGCATAAAAAATGAAGATTTATTTAATCGGAGGAAAAGCAAGACACGGAAAAGATACAACTGCTGACTTTTTACAAAAGTTGTATGAAGATAAGGGTCTTAAAGTATGTCGCAGCCAAATATCTAAATATTTAAAGCTATATATTAAAGATTACTTTGGTTGGGATGGCAGTGAAGAAGCCAAACCTAGAGAACTTTTGCAAGAACTGGGAACAGATATAATCAGAATAAAACTAAATAAAAACACCTTTTTCATAAACAGAACAATCGAAGATATAGAAATTCTTTCTAACTTTTTTGACTGTATTATAATTTCAGATATTAGATATCCTGAAGAATTTGATATGATTAAAGATCATTTTCCAGAAGATACAGTTAAACTAATCATTAGAAGACTTAATTTTGAAGGAGCTTTAACTGCGCAGCAATCTAAGCATAAAACAGAGCTGGCTCTCGATAATTATGATAATTATGATTATCTACTTATCAACGATAATTTAGAGCAACTTGAAAGAGATGTAGAAAATATATTTAATAAGGAGATCAATAATGAAAAAAATGACTAGTGTTGAAATTAGAGACATGTGGAATAATTATTTTAAATCTAAAGGACACATGATGCTTGAAAGTGCTCCTTTAGTACCGATTAACGACGATAGTTTATTATTTGTCAATGCGGGAGTAACCCCGTTAAAAAGATATTTTGATGGACGTGAAGTACCAGAGAATAAAAGAATCGTCAGTATTCAAAAGTGTATTAGAACAAACGATATCGAAAATGTTGGTATGACTAAAAGACATCTGACATTCTTTGAAATGATGGGTAACTTTTCGATTGGGGATTATTTTAAAAAAGAAGCTTTAGAGTATGCTCTAGAGTTTTTGACAAGCAAGGATTATGCCGCTATTCCGTTAGAAAAAATCTATGTGACAGTTTATCCGGATGATGATGAAGCATATAAAAGATGGATAGAACTTGGACTTCCTGAAGATCATATTGCCAGACTTGAAGGAAATTACTGGGAGATAGGAGAGGGACCTTGTGGACCTGACTCGGAGATTTTTTATGACCGCGGAGAAGCTTTTGATCCAGATGGCTCGGCACTTGAGAAATTTCGAAAAGATGAAGAGCAGGAGCGCTATTTAGAAATATGGAACAATGTCTTTAGTCAGTATAATGCTGAAAGTGGCGTAGCACGTGTTAATTATAAAGAACTACCTAGCAAAAATATCGATACCGGTGCCGGACTAGAGCGTTGGTGCGTGATATTTCAAGATGTTGACTCTGTCTATGATACCGATTTATTTCAGCCTATCTTGAACAAAATAGCTAATATTGCTCAAAAGCCTTATGATGGATCGCAAGCGTTTAAAGTTATAGCAGATCATATTAGAACAGCAACAGTTGCCCTAGGAGATGGTGCAATCTTTGAAAATACAGGCCGTGGATATGTTCTTCGTAGACTATTAAGAAGAAGTGTTCGTATGGGTAAAAAACTTGGTATCAATGAACCATTTATGTATAAATTAGTTGAGACCGTTGTGTCAATTATGAAAGATAGCTATCCTGACTTGCTAGCTAACCAGGCTCAAATTAAAACATTAGTCTTTGAAGAAGAAGAGCTTTTTCATCGCACTTTAACAGCAGGCGAAAAAAGAGTCGCTCAATTAATCGAAGAAGCTAAAAAAGCTGATAACTCTATCAGTGGTTACGATGTTTTTAAATTATATGATACCTACGGTTTTCCGTTTGAGCTAACACTTGAATATTTAGATGAGGAGGGTATTACGACCAACAGCGAAGAGTATTACAAATATATGGCTATGCAAAAAGATATGTCTAGAGCAAAACAGGTTCAGGCAACTAGTATGACTAGTCAAAATGAAGAGTTAATCAACTTTAAAGATGAAAGTATCTTTGATTATGACAGTACAGCTATGACCTCTAAAGTAATAGGTTTATTTCAAGATGGACACATGATCGATAAGATGGAAGGCGAAGGCTATATTATCCTAGATAAGACTTGCTTTTATGCTGAGTCAGGTGGACAAATTGCTGACCGTGGAGCGATGAAAAAAGAAGGTGCTAAAATTAAAGTTTTAGACGTTCAAAAGTCTCCTAATGATCAGCACCTCCATAAAGTTGAAATAATCGAAGGTAGTGTCGCGCTTGGCGATAGTCTAGAAATTAAGATAATGGCTGACGAACGCCTAAAGACGATGAGAAACCACAGTGCTATTCATCTAATGCAAGCAGCATTACGTGAAAAACTAGATCTTGGAATTAGACAAGCTGGAAGCTACGTCGATAACGAAAGATTTAGATTTGATTTTAACTATAGTGGTAAGATAAATGAAAATATGATTCTTGAAATAGAAAAACTAGTTAATGAAAAAATAGCAGCTGCAACCGATGTCGTCATCAAAGAGATGAGCCTTGATGAAGCTAAAGCACTGGGTGCTTTGGCGCTATTTGAAGATAAATATCACGACCGTGTACGGGTCATCCAAATGGGTGAATCAATTGAATTATGTGGTGGAACGCACGTAAGTAATACTTCTCAGATTAAAAAATTAGCAATAATTAATTTAGAATCAAAAGGAAGTAATGTTTATCGTGTCGAAGCGGTTACAGGAAGTAACGTCGAAGTTTTTGTCGGCGAAGCAGTAGCTCCTTATGTCGAGGAGATATCTAAAATTCTAAGCAAGGCTAAAGATATTTTAACTAAGGCTAAAGAAGAAGAATTTGTGTTAAAGTTCTCTGTTGAATTAGAACAGACGACCCTTGATTCTTACCAAGCAATTATCTTTAATCGCAATCAGCATGAATATGTACAAAGTGAAGTTAAAAAATTAGAAAAAGCCTATAAAGAATTATTACTTGCTAAAAATACTAGTGATCTGTCACAGTATTATGATCAAAGAGAATGGATCAATGAGTTTGAAGTTATTATCACTAAAGCCGAAGGTTTCGATGTTAAAACCCTTAAAACAGTGGTCGATAATCTAATAAATCGTTTGCAAAACGGCTTTGTCTTTATGGCTGGTGAAAGTGAAGCAGGAGTCAACTATGTTTGTTCATCTAAATCACTAATCCACGCTGGACTGATGATGAAAAAAGCGATGGAATTAGCCGGAGGTAATGGTGGTGGAAGCGATAAATATGCAACTGGTGGTGGAAAATCTTTGGATAATATAGACGAAGTCCTACTTACAGTTAAAGAATATATTAGAGATAATATTAAGGATAGAGAATGAATAACAACATCTATCTCATAAAATCTAATGATTCGGTATATATCGATGAATCTATAAAAAAGATACTAGATAGTTTCTTTGTCAGCAGTGATGACTTAATCAAATATGACTTAGAGGAAACTAATGTATCCAAAGCCATCGAAGACCTAGATACCTATGGATTTTTACAAGATAGAAAAGTGGTAGTTATTTTAAACCCACCATTTTTGTCATCTGGCCAAAATAAAAGCGGGATAGAGCACGATGAATTAGGTTTTATGCAATATATTGCTCATCCTAATCCTGATAACGTTTTAATTGTCGTCGCTAAAAGTTTTTCTTCAGTATCACGCATTGCTAAGCAACTTCTTACGGTAGCCAAAGTATATGAACAAGAACTCAACCTAGAAAACCTCGTAAGAGACAGAATAGGTAATTTAAAGATGAGTAATGCAACAATTAATTACTTTCTTAATTTTTGTAATAAAGACAGTCAAAAAATCATCAACGAGATAAATAAATTACTTGCTTTATATGATGATGAAGAAATTACAAGTGAGATAATTGATAAAGTATGCTACTCAAGTTATGAAGATAATGTCTTTAAATTTCTCGATGAACTGACACTCGGTAACAAAAACAAAGCCCTCAAACTGTATGAGAATCTAATTGGTACAGCCGATGATGAAATGATGATTTTAGCACTAACTAACGATCATTTTAATCTATTACTAAATGTTAAAAATTTAGATAGTGATGGCTTCAAAACGAGTAGTATAATGAAAGAGCTAAGTCAAAAATCTCAGTATCGTGTGGAAAAAATCTTATCTTACAAAAACGTCTTTAACACCAGTCAATTACTTAAAATATTAAATGACTTATGTGAAATAGATATAGCTAAAAAAACAAATAAAGAATCGACCGGATTATTTGAAAGTTTTATAATAGAGTTGTAATATGCTCTATTTTTTATTATAATTAACTTGGAGAAAAATATGTTAAAAGTAGAAAAATTAAGTAAAAATTACGGTTCTAAAAAAGCCGTAGACAATGTTTCGTTCAAATTAGAAAAAGGTGATATATTTGGTTTTATCGGACCCAATGGAGCAGGTAAGACAACGACTATAAAAATGATTGTCGGTATACTTTCGCCAGATGAAGGTGATATCTTTGTTGATGGATCAAGTTTAAAAGATAATGAAATTACTTGTAAATCAAAGATGGCTTATGTCGCAGATAATCCTGAAATTTATGATTATTTAAAGGGGATAGAGTATCTTAACTTTATCGCCGGTATCTATAAAGTAGATAATGATAAAAAAGATAAGCTTATTCGAAAATATGCTAAAGATCTTGAAATATATGATAATCTCGGAGATATGATCTCTTCTTATTCGCATGGTATGAAACAAAAACTAGCTATTATTGCTGCTCTAATTCATGAGCCAACACTATTGGTTTTGGATGAACCATTTGTAGGGCTTGATCCCGTATCGACTCACAAACTAAAATCATATTTAAAAGATATATGTAAAAACGGTGGAACGGTGTTTTTTTCGACTCATGTTCTCGAAGTAGCTGAAAAACTATGTAATAAAATAGGTATTATTAAAAATGGTAAGATGATCAAAATGGGTAATACTAAAGAGCTTACCAAGGATGAATCTCTCGAGGATCTTTTCTTGGAGTTGGCTAATGAGTAATTTTATAAGACTAGTAAGATTAGGTTTACTTAATAGAGCGATGTTTCGAAATAGAAGTAAAAAAGATATTGCTCTTATTTTCTTGGGTTTAATAACTATCTTTATTTTTGTTTTTATTTTATCTAACTTCCTTTTTAAAGTAGCTAAGGGAATAGAGTATATAGTTATTTTAGTGGGACTATTATCTTTTTCAATATTAACTATCTTTTCAAATATTAATGCCGCTAGTAGCTATTTATTTAACTTTAAAGATTATGATGCTGTCATGAGTCTTCCTGTGTCTAAAAGCGTAGTAATATTAAGTAGAATAGCAATTATTTATATAAATAATCTAAAGACCTTGCTTATGTTACTATTTCCAATGTTTTTAGCTTATTACATTAACGTTCCATTTAATCTAGAATTTAATATAATACTTTTAGTAATACTAATATTTTTACCAGTAGTACCGATGGTAATAGGATCTTTTTTAAGTATTATCGTTACTTACATATCGTCATTTTTTAAAAGTAATAAATTATTAAACATGTCAGTATATTTTCTTTTTCTTGGAGCTTATTTTTATTTTTATTATCAATTTACAACAAAAACACCTGATATAGAAAATGTTAGCAATATGCTAGATGTTATTATTAAAACTTTCAATAGTAAATATCCTTTGGCTAAATACTATACTGAAGCCTTGATCGACAAAAATTATTTATCACTTTCTTTATATGTTATTATTTCAATAATAATATTATATATCTTTACCGCTATAATTAAATTTATATATTTAAAAATTAACACTTTCTTAAAAACAGAAAAGAAAAATAAAAACTATAATTATAAAGGTGAAAAAGTTTCACAGTTCAAATCTTTATATACTAAAGAGATTAAAAAGATTACAGGCTCACCAATATACTTAACTAACAGTTTATTTGGAGCTATAATTATGCTTGTCATGACGGGATATTTGATTTTTGGTGATAGTAGCATGCTAGTTAAATTTTTAAAAAAGGAATTAGAGCTAAACAACTTCTTTGTCGTCATGCCCCTTTTACTTTCCTTTATTATTGGAATGAGCTGTATGACTCATTCAGCTATATCACTAGAGGGAAAAAGTTTTCCCTTAATCAAGACTTTTCCCATAACTGTCAAATCATATTTTGACAGTAAGATATTTGTTAATTTAGTTTTTAATATGATCGTTTTATTTATTGGAGTTACAAGTTTTAATATAGTTTTTAAATTAAATTTAGCTCTATCAATTTTTAACTACATAATACCACTTTTATTTAGTATCTTTGTCATAGTTACTTCATTAATACTTAATCTTCGTTTTCCTAAGTTTAACTTTGATAATGATGCTCAGGTAGTTAAACAGAGCATTCCATCATTTGCCAGCGCTATGATAGTTATGATCATACCGATGATTATCATGAAGATATTAGATGAAATTAATAATGTATATTTTGCGCTAACAATTACACTTATAGTTTTTGCTATACTGGCTCTTGGATCATATATCGTACTGAATACTTACGGTAAAAAATTATTTAAGGAGTTGTCATGAAAATAAGTATACTAGGAACCGGTGCTTATGGTTTAGCCTTAGCCCTTATGTTTAATAAAAATAATAGTAATATTCACATGTGGACTAAGTTTGAAGAAGAGCGTAAAATGCTCGACAAGAAAAGAGAACATAGCAAGGTTTTGCCTGGGGTTAAAATACCTAATACTATCAAGTTTACCTGTGATATGAAAGAATGTATCGAAGGAGCAGATTTGGTCGTTGTAGCAGTACCGGCTGGCTTTGTCGATAACATTTCGCAAGAGTTATCAACTATCTATCACAAAGATCAACATATCTGCATGGCTTCCAAAGGAATAGAACAAGATACTTGTCGCTTTGTTACTGATATCCTAACTCTATATGTTAAAACAAAAAGATTAGCTGTTATCTCAGGACCTTCTTTTGCCGTTGATATAGCTAGCAATTGTCCGATTGGTTTATCGCTGGCATCGACTAATCGCAAGACGACCAAACTGCTTAAAGAAACTCTCCAAAATGATATGTTAAAACTTCGTCATACTAAAGATATAATTGGCGTAGAAATATGTGGCTCTATTAAAAACGTCATAGCTATTGCAGCTGGAATGCTCGATGGCCTAGGCTATCCTGAATCAACCCAAGCGATGTTTATAACCGAGTCACTTCATGATATTAAAAACCTTATCCATGCTTTAGGGGGAAACCAAAAAACAGTTCTTTCCTATGCGGGCTTTGGAGACTTGCTTCTTACAGCGACATCAACAAAAAGTAGAAACTTTAGATTAGGTAATCTAATAGGAAGAAAAGCAGTTCAAAAAGAACTAGATGAATATATGAATAATACGACCATCGAAGGACTATATACTTTAAAATCTATCCACAAACTACTTAGAAACAAAAGAGTGAAAATGCCCATTATCGATTTGGTCTACGATATAATCTATAACGATAAAGATCCAATCGAACTTGTAAAATTCTTGCGTGAAAAGAAATAGAACAATTGTAATATATACATTAATTGTTATAAATATTTGACAAATGATAACTAATATAATATAATCATAACGTAAATGAAAAAAGGAAAGCGATGTACCTCATCCACCCGATTGCAGTTTAGCTTTGGGTCAATGCCGTTAATGTTATTTTTAATGGGATAAGTAGGTACAGTTACCTACTTTTTTGTTTAATGGAGGTGTTTCATATAGCAAATGCTAAAAACAGTTTGCCGATAAATGAGCAAATTAAAGCAAGTCAAGTTTTAATCATAGGTCCTAATGGAGAACAAGTGGGAGTCAAGCCAATTGCTGATGCTTTGACACTTGCTAGCTATGCGGGATTGGATTTAGTTATGATAAGTCCAAATGCTAATCCACCTGTATGTAAGGTCATGGATTATAGCAAATTTAAATATGATAAAGCTAAGAAAGAAAAAGAAGCGTTGAAGAAGCAACGGGCGACTATGTCTGAATTAAAAGAATTTAGATTATCGCCAGTTATCGATGTCGGCGATATCGAGACTAAACTTCGCAATGTTATCAAATATCTACAAAAGGGAGATAAGATCAAGTTATCTATTCGTTTTAAAGGCCGTCAAATGGCTCATACGGATATAGGTAGGCAAGTATTAAATGCCTTTGCTGATCGCCTAACTGAATATGGAGATATAGAACAAGCAGCTAAACTTGAAGGTCGCAGCATGACCATGCTATTGATACCTAAGAAATAAGAGGAGGAGAACATGCCAAAAATTAAAACACATAAAGGTACAGCGAAAGTACTTAATGTAAGAAAAAGTGGAACAATTACTATCGGAAGACCAGGATCAAGACATAACACGGGAAAGAAGTCAGCCGAGATTAATCACAAGAACCGTGCTGGTTCACAGCTATCAAAAGCGGACTACAACCGTTTGAAAAACATCATTAAATAGGAAGGATAAAGAAGATGACAAGAGTTAAAAGTGCTGCAGTTACAAAAGCACGTCACAAAAAAGTATTAAAAGCTGCCAAAGGTTACTTTGGAAGTAAGCATCGTCTATATAAGACAGCTAAAGAACAGTTGATGCATTCTGGTCAATATGCATACAGAGACAGAAAACAAAAGAAGAGAGATTTTAGAAAATTATGGATTACACGTATCAATGCTGCGTGTCGTGAAAACGAAATAAGTTATTCTCGTTTCATCGAAGGATTAACTAAGGCAGGAGTCGAAGTTAACCGTAAGATGTTATCGGAAATAGCGATAAATGATCCAAAAGCTTTTGCTAAATTAGTCGAAGTAGCTAGAGAGGGAAAAGCCGGAAAGATTTCTAAGGAAGAAACTAAAGTAGAGAATAAAATAGTTTCAGCAAAAACAGAGAAAAAAGAAACGGTTAAAGAAGAAATAATAAAGGAAGTAAAAGCTGAGGCCCCAAAAGAAGCTCCAGCTAAAGCAGAAAAGAAAGCACCGGCTAAGAAAGTAGACTATAGTGCTATGACGGTGGTAGAGCTTAAAGAATTAGCTTCAAAGAAGAAAATTGAAGGAGCTAGTAAAATGAAAAAAGCTGAACTTGTTGAGGCTTTAGAAAAATAATCATACTAGCGGATTTATTTGCCCAGTGCCGTAAGGTGGCAAGTTTTAGAAACTAGTAAGTGAAAAACGAAAGGAAAAGAAAAATATGACAGTAGTGTCAATGAATTATTTATTAGAAGCAGGAGTTCACTTCGGACATCAAAAAAGAAGATGGAACCCAAAAATGAAGGAGTATATTTTTACTTCGAGAGATGATATTTATATCATCGATTTACAAAAAGTAGTTATTAAGCTTGAAGAAGCTTATGAAGCAATGAAAGAGATTGCTGCAAACGAAGGGAAAATTCTCTTTGTTGGTACTAAAAAGCAAGCTCAAGAAGCAAGTAAAGAAAACGCTGAAAGAGTAGAGATGTTCTATGTTAATAGCCGTTGGCTAGGTGGAACATTAACTAACTTTAAGACTATTAGATCTAGAGTTAGACGTATGGAAGAAATCGAAAAGATGGAAACTGATGGCGTATTTGAAATGCTAACTAAAAAAGAAGTAATCAAGATTCGTAAAGAATATGATAAGTTAGATAGAAATCTTGGGGGAATTCGCGAGATGAAAAAGTTGCCACAGGCACTTGTAATCGTCGATCCTACTCAAGAAATTAACGCTATTAAAGAAGCGCGTATATTAGGTATTCCGGTATTTGGTATTGTCGATACAAACTGTGATCCTGATTTAGTAGACTATGTTATTCCAGGAAATGACGACGCTGTTCGAAGTGTTAAGCTTTTAACTGGTGTTTTAACTAATGCTATAGCTGAAGCTACGGAAAAAGAAATAGTCGATTATGTTACTGAAGATGAGAGTAAAGCTTCAAGAAGTGATGACCGAGCTGAAAGAGATGCTGCCAAGAAAAGACCAAGAAGAGAAGCTCCTGAAGTAACGGTTAAAGAAGTAGTTGAAGAAGTAGTCGAAGAAAAACCTGAAGCAAAAGAAGCAGTTCAAGAGTCTGAAACTTCGCTAGACTTACCTGCGATGACATTAACAGCTCTTAAAGAACTAGCTAAAGAGCGCGGAATTAAAGGTTATTCTAAAATGAAAAAGGATGAGCTAGCAACTGAACTTAGCAAATAAGGAGGTATAAATGTTTAGTGTAAATGATATTAAAGATTTGCGTGAAAAAACAGGAGCAGGAATGCTTGACTGTAAGAAAGCGCTTGAAGCTACAAATGGAGATATGGAAGCAGCAGTAGATTGGCTTCGTGAAAAAGGTATCTCTACTGCAGCTAAGAAAGAGTCGAGAATTGCTGCCGAAGGTCTAACCGATATAATTATCGATGGCAATAAAGCGGTTGTTATCGAAGTTAACTCTGAAACTGACTTCGTTGCTAAGAATGAAAATTTTGTGAACTTTGTTACAACTGTAGCTAAAGCTATTTTAGATTCTGGTGTAACAACAGTAGACGAAGCAAATGAACTAGAAACAAGCGAAGGGAAGGTTGCTGATTACCTAGTGGCACTTGTTGCTCAAATAGGTGAAAAGTTAAGCTTTAGACGCTTTGAACTAGTTAATAAAACTGATGACGAAGTATTTGGAAAATATATCCATATGGGTGGTAAGATATCTACGCTTACTGTAGTAAAAGGATCAAACGAAGAAGTAGCAAGAGATGTAGCAATGCATACAGCTGCTATGAATCCAAAGTACTTAAATAGAGATCTTGTTCCACAAGAAGAGATTGAACATGAAAAAGTAGTCATCAAAGAACAAGCTATCAACGAAGGTAAAGCTGCCGATATAGCTGAAAAAATGGTAGACGGAAGAATTAATAAATATTTTAAAGAAATCTGTCTCCTTGAACAAGCATTTGTTAAAGACCCTGATATGAACGTTGAAAAATATGTTAAGGGTCAAAACTCTGAAATCGTCTCATACATTCGCTATGAAGTAGGAGAGGGTATAGAAAAGAGAAACGAAGACTTTGCTTGTGAAGTAATGAGTCAAATAAATAAATAAGCCTTAGGGCTTTTTTTTTGAAATAGATTGATAAAAAGTCCATTTTAGTGTATATTATCCTTGATTGAGGTGATACTGTGAAAAAAATTATTACAGCGATATTGATTATGTTATTCTTAATTCCATCTGTCAATGCTGTGGAATTAACTAAAGCTAATCCACTAATTAATAACAATACAAAATATAAAGCCGGAGATATAATATTTATCGATCATAAAATAGATAATGATGATACATATTTAAAAGCGGTCCAGTTTATCAATATCTATCATAGTTACGATAAAAACGTCTTAGACTTTTTGGGAATTATGTCGACTCAGCCAATTGAATACTGTAATTTTAGAGTAGGTGATTATATGACTTGTTCAGTAATTAAGAATGTCTACTTTAAAACGGGTATATTTGCTAGGACAGCATATAGGCTAAAAGCTGATTTAAATGCTACAACTTTAAATTATAACTATTTGTCTAATGTTTCAAAAGTTAAGACAGCTAATATGCCTATTACTGTTACAGCTCCTAAGGAAGAGATAAAAAATTCTGCAGGAACAATCACATTCAAAGTAAATACTAAATCTAAAACAATTAAGCTTGGAGAAACTTATAAACTTGATTTAACTTTAAGTCCCGAGTCAGCTAGATATGATGATTTAACCTACAGCAGTAGCAATTCATCAGCAACAGTAGATACTTTTGCTTATGTAACTGGAAAAGCACCCGGAACAGCAACTATAACAGTCTCATATGGACGAAATAAGGAAGATGTGTCAATTACTGTCATAGAAGCTAAATCAAGCTCTAAAGCACTAATTATTACAACCTTTATCTTTGCTAGTATATTTACTTTACTAGTAGTTGGTGCAAGTTATTTATTTAGAGCAAGAAGAAGAAATAGAGACGACATATATATTGGAGAATAAAAAATAACAGATTAAATATTATCTGTTATTTTTTCATATTCTTTTATCTTTTTACTGTAAGTCTTTTCCTTGTCACCAAAGCTCTTTTTACTATCTTCAATTTTAGCTTGTTCTTTAATCATACTATTTTCTAGTTTTAAGATATTTCTAAACATCTTTTGGTATTCAGGAATTTCACCGATAAAGGATTTTAACTGCTGATCAAAGACATCTTTAATATCTTCGATACTATTAAGGGCTTCACTTACTAACGATGCAGATCTATCTAAACTTTTACTACTTTGATCAAAATATGAGCTCAAGTCCTCCATCGAAGCACTCATCTGTTTTTCCGTGACCGTCTTTAATGAAATAACTTTACCGAGTGATATCAAAGCCCCAAATTTAAAGATTGCCGCAATCGATTTAGACTTACTATTATTTCCTATTGAAAAGAGAATGATAGCCTCAAGTATTTTGTCAGTTTCAGCGACAAGTTTTTTATATTTTAATATTTTTTCTTCAACTTCGATAGGTTCATCTATTTTATCTTGAAGTATTTTAAGTGACGCCTGTATATCACTATTAAATTTTTCTATATGTTCTAATTCTTTTTCACCTAAAGCAGCTTTTCTATCGATTATGTCACTAGTTTTGTCTCTTTCTTCAAAATCTTCTTTTTTCTCGTCAACTTTATCTTTTAGCAAGGCTTCATCACTTTGCAACTTAATTAATCTGTCGATTACTTCGATATACTGTTTTAATCTTTGAGCATCGATCTCTTTAAGTTTTTCATTTAAAAGGGCTTCACTTATTTCAAACAATTCTATTTGCATATCATTAGTTTCGTTAAAAGCTCTAAAATTTAAATTCTTAACTTGACTAACGCGCTCTTCTAAGAGTTTAAGTTTTCTTTCAATCGACTGCAGTTCTTTTTGAAGTATTTCTACTTCATCGGTTAAAATCAGTTGTTTTTCATCTTTTTCAATTTGCTTTAACTCATCTTCGATATCAAAAAGATTATCTTTCTCATCATCTAGTAGTTTCGTTAAATCATTAATGATAATTTCATCAATTAATGAACTATTTATCTCTGTATCTATCACTACAGTATCTGAAAGCACCGGAAAAATAAGTTCGACTGGTTCTTCGACATATATTTCTTCGACTATCTTAGTATTAATATGACCGCTTTTCTCTTTAAGACTTTTCCTAAAAAGAAGATTTGCTTTTCGATCTTCTTTTTTCATCATTATTTATTATATGTTCCTTCTTTTAATAATTCGATGTTTTCTTTCATAATCGAAATATAATCTTTGCCAAGTTTACGTTCTTCGTCATCGATAGTTTCGACACTTCTGAAAATAAGTTCATTGATATTTTCACTACTAATAAGCTCTTTAGCTCTTTTGTTTTCATCACTATTTTCAAGTGTATAGACATAATCAATTTGATTAGACTTAATCAAAGCTTTAACTTCACTGATAATTTTATCACTCACTGATTTCTCATCGAGCGATATAACTCTAAATCCATATTTCTGTAGATAGAGCAGGGCATCATTACTGACGACTATTGTCTGTCTGTCACTATTAGCCGCTAGTAACCTAAATTCAGCATCTAAGTTAGATAATTCTATTTTCAGATTATTATATTTCTCATCTATCTCTTTATTTAAATAAGCACTTTTAATATATTCGTTTAGGCCATTTCTAATGTTTCGGGTAATCATCAACATATTCGAAGGGTCAAGCCAAGCTTCTTCGATTCCATATTCACCATCGATACCTAGATTACCATCAATTAATAAAAGATCTTTGTTTAGATTTTTAAAAGCAACCGCTAAATCACTTTGACTTTTTACTTTACCTAAATAAACATAAAGATTTTTCTCGCTGAAGTCGGCAATCTGTTTTTTATTAAATTTGATAGTTTTAGGATTAGTTCCATCGGGATAGATGCTTTCAACTATCGAGTTATCACCGTATAAGTAATCGACTATGTACTCACTTGGATAGGTAGTCGTAATAATTTCTATTCCTTCCATCGTATCTTTCTTAAAACAGGCTGTAAGAGCAAATAGTACGATAAAAGCCATTAGTAATTTCTTCATTTTTTCCTCCTTATTGGAACTGGGTCATAACCCCCTTTATTAAAAGGATTACACCTAAGTATGCGATAAGCTGTCATTAAGCTGCCTTTAATAGCCCCATATTCATTTATTGCATTTATTCCATAATCTGAACACCTAGGTTGAAACTTACAATAATTGTGCGAATCAAAGGGAATACTTTGATATATTTTTATTAATTTAATCAGTAATTTTTTCATTGTTCACCATAATATATTTTACTCTAAATAAGCTTTAAAGACAATAGCTATCGAATAACTATTCCTTTTTCTTAATTTATATAGTATAATATAAGCGGTGATTTTATGGAAGAGCTATTTTCCAAACTAAATTTTAAGATTAAGAATAAAAAGTACTACGAGATAGCTTTTTCACATTCTTCTTATGTCAATGAACATCACTTAAAAAGTGATTATGAACGTATGGAATTTTTAGGGGACGCTGTCCTTGATTTAGCTGTGAGTGATTACTTGTATAAGAGCTTTGATATCGAGGAAGGAGACATGAGTAAAATAAGGGCTAGTTATGTTTGTGAAAATGCTCTTTATGAATATGCTAAAGACCTCGAACTAAGTAGATATATCAAAGTTGGAATTGGTGAGGACAAAGATGGAGGAAGGTACAAGAAGGTAATCCTGGCCGATATCTTCGAAGCATTTATCGGAGCAATATATTTAGATCTCGGTTTTGACGAAGCTAAAAGAGTGGCTTTATCGATAGTTGTACCCTACATTGATAATCCTAAGATTAATTTTTTTAACGACTATAAATCGAGTCTTCAAGAAGCTATGCAAACAGATAAACGTAGTGTCGAGTACATCCTTTTAGCGGAAGATGGACCAGCACATAACAGAGAGTTTACGATGCAGGTAGTAATTGATGGTATCGTCTATGGCCGCGGAAAAGCCGTCAGTAAAAAAGAAGCTGAGCAGGAAGCTGCCAAAGATGCTTTAGAAAAGTTGGCAAAATAACATGGAAAATATTGACGAAGATTTATTACTTTTTCAAGATATAATTAATGATAATAAAATTACAACTTTATTGGCTATTAATAAAATCCAAAACATGCATATGAATTCAAAGTTAAAACTAATTGCTTTAGCTCTTAAATTAAGTAATTTTAAACTTATAGATGAACAACAAGCACTACTTAATTGCTCCTATGAAGATTTAAACAATATAACTAAACTGAGCAGTACTTATCAGGAAGAGCAAAAAGAGATAATCTTTAGCAATCTTGACTTTTGTAAAGATAATATCGATTTGGGTCTTAAATGTGATGAACTGATAAATAATACTAATTTACTTTATAGTGAAATGCGTAAACTCTATGAACCAAGCTACGATATCTTTGAAAACTACGATATCTTTGAAAACTACGATAGTTTTGAGACCTATGATGACTTTGAAGAGCAATCGTTAGATGAAGAAGAAATATTGGCTGATACTGAATATTATCTATATGTAGAGCATACTTTAAAGCGTGCTAATGATTTAATGGATAAAAATAAAAACAGCTTGTTTAACTACAGTAAAACAATGAGTTTTAACAGTCAACTAGTAAGAGAGAATAATAATAAATTTCATAAGAATCGTCAAAAAGTATATCGAAAGTAGTTTTGCTTTTGCAAGTCTATTATGTTATACTTTATTAGCTTATAAAATAAGAAAGGAGAAATAATTTGAGTAAAATTAAAATATTTAGTCTAGGTGGACTAAATGAAAATGGCAAAAATATGTATATTGTCGAAGTTGATGAAGATATTTTTGTTTTTGATGCGGGATTAAAATTTGGAATGGAAAAGATGCTCGGAGTAGATTATATTCTACCCGATTATGAATATATAATTCAAAATATCAAGCGCGTAAAGGGCTTGTTTTTGACTCATGGTCATGAAAGTAATGCCGGAGCTACAGCAGATATTATGAAGGATATACCGGAGCTTAAAGTATATGGTACAAAGTTTACTTTGGAAGTAGTCAAAGCTGATTTAAAGGAGAACAATCTTCCTAGTGATAAGCTTATTGAAATGAAACCACATACTAAGATTAACTTTGGGAAAAACAGTGTTTTTTCAGTTAGTGTAACACACTCTATACCAGAGTCTGTTGCTTATGTTTTATACACTGAAGATGGAGCTATCGTTTATACAGGAGACTATGTCTTTGATTCGACGATGATGGGTCACTATGGTAGTGATATAGGAAAACTTGCCTACGTTGGTAAACAAGGTGTTCTATGTCTTTTAAGTGAGTCTATCTACGCTGATAAAGAAGGGCATACTAGTCCTAGTAACAGAGCTGATAAGTTCATCGCGGAGGTTTTTAATAAAGCTCCAGGAAGAATAATATCGACGCTTCATCCAGCCCATATATATAGAGCGCAAGAGATATTAAGACAGGTTGAAAGATCACATAAAAAACTAATCATCATGGGTAAAAGTTTACAAGAGCTAATTTTTAGATCAATAGAGATGGGATACATCAGTTTTGACAGGAATTATCTTGGCGATTTGACTAATGTAAATGATAACAATGCTGTTATTATGATATCTAATGAAAAAGAAAAACCATTTATGAATCTCGAGCGAATCATCAAAGGTTTTGATAAATATATCAAAATTAAAGATAATGATACTATCTTTATAACTGAACCAGCTTACGAAGGAATAGAACTTCGTCAAGCGATGATTATGGATGATATCGCGCGTCTTGGTGTCGAAGCTATTGCTTTATCAAGCAAACACTTATCTCATCACGCATCGCGTGAAGATTTGATGCTTATGCTTAACCTTATGAATCCCAAATACTACTTTCCAGTAAGAGGAGAGTATCGTCATCAGGTTAAAAATGCCGAAATAGCCGAAGCCCTAGGTATGCCTAAAGAAAACATCCTATTAAAAGAAAATGGTGATGTTGTCTTAATTGAAAATGGACAACTGCAAGAAACTAAAGAAAAAGTTGCTATCGACGAAATATTAATCGATGGAAAAAGCAGTGAAGATGTCGGGGAACTGGTCTTAAAAGATCGACAGATGCTCGGTGAAAACGGAATTGTTATCGTATCATGCACCTTGTCAAAAACAACTAAAAAAATCTTGAGTGGACCAGAGATATTAACCAGAGGCTTTATCTTTGTTAAAGAAAATGCTGAACTAATCGCCGAAACAGAAAGATTATCACTTGAAATAATCGATAAGAATATCGAAGTTGATAACAAAAAAGTTGATTATAACAGCATTAAAAACGAAGTGCGTGAAGTCCTTGGTAAATTTTATTATCGCGAGCTTGAATCAAAGCCAATGATAATAACCGTAATCCAAGAAGTATAAGTGAGATTATTCTCACTTTTTAATTAAAAAGGAGTAATATGAGTGACATTATAATTGAAAATTTAAGTAAAACATTAAAAATTGACAGTAAAAAAGTCGAAACAGTTTTGCAGCTTTTAGAAGAAGGAAACACTATTCCTTTTATCGCTAGATATCGTAAAGAAGCAACCGGTGCACTAGATGAAGAGATAATAAGAACGATAAGTGAAACTTATGAATATGAACTAAATCTTCTAAAAAGAAAAGAAGATGTTATTCGTCTAATCGACGAAAAGGGAATGCTTAGTGATGAGTTAAAAGCCGATATTTTAGCTTGCACTAAGTTAGTCGAAGTCGAAGATTTATATAGACCATATAAAGAAAAGAAAAAAACTAAGGCAAGTGAAGCAATCAAAATGGGTCTTGAACCCCTCGCTAAAACGCTTTTACTTTTTGGTGATATAAATCTAAATGAAGAAGCTAAAAAATATCTAAATGAAGAAGTTAAAAGCATCGAAGAAGCTCTTAAAGGGGCTATGTATATTATTGCTGAAAATATTTCAGATAATGCCGGATATCGCAAATGGATTAGAAGCTTTGTCAAAAGGAATGGCTCTATCGTAAGTAAACTGAAGAAAAGTGCTGTCGATGAAAACAAGACTTATCAAAATTATTATGATGCTAGTGAAGAGATTTTAAAAATTAAACATCATCGTTTAATGGCCATTAATAGAGGCGAAAAGGAAGGTGTTTTATCAGTTTCTATCACTGTTAATGAAGAAGAAATAATTAAATATCTTGAAGAAGCAGAAATTAAGAAAAATACTAGTGAAGCTCAGTTATTCAAAGAAGCGATTGTCGATTCTTATAAACGTTTAATTTTTCCAAGTATTGAAAGAGAGATAAGAAGTGAGTTAAAAGAGGCAGCCGAAGAAAATGCTATCGTTAACTTTGCCGGAAATCTTGAAAATCTTTTGATGACGCCACCGATTAGCGAAAAAGTAGTTTTAGGGCTTGATCCAGCTTTTAGAACGGGTTGTAAATTAGCAGTCTTAGATCCGCAAGGAAAACCGTTAAAGATCGAAGTGATCTATCCAACTGAGCCTCATTTAAAAATCGAAGAATCAAAAAAGATATTATTAGAGCTAATTGATAATTATTCTATCGACATTATAGCTATTGGAAACGGTACAGCGTCACGTGAAAGTGAAATGTTTGTTGCCGATTCAATTAAAGATGCTAAAAGAAAAGTAGAGTATATCATTGTCAATGAAGCCGGAGCCTCGGTTTATTCAGCTAGCTCGCTAGCAGCCTCGGAGTTTCCGGACTTAACAGTCGAAAAAAGAAGTGCAATAAGTATCGGACGAAGACTGCAAGATGCTTTATCAGAACTAGTTAAAATTGATCCTAAAAGCATTGGTGTAGGCCTTTATCAGCACGATGTAGCTGCAAAAAGTTTAGATGAATCGCTTGGCTTTGTCGTTGAAAAGATTGTTAATAGAGTTGGTGTCAATATAAATACGGCATCGACTTCGATTCTTACATATATTTCAGGAATGAATAAAAAAGCCATCGAGGCGCTGCTTAATTATCGTGATCAAAACGGTAAGATAGCTAGCCGCAAAGAAGTAGCTAAAATCAAAGGTATCAGTAGTAAAGTATTTGAGCAAGCAATAGGCTTTATGCGTATAGTCGATGGAGAAAATGTTCTCGATAAGACAGCAATTCACCCGGAAAGCTATAAAGTAGCCGAAAAAATAATGCAAGAGTTAAGCATATCAGCAAATGAAATAGGTAGTGAAGCAGTCAAAGAAAAACTTGCTAAAGCAAATGCTAGCCAGTTAAGCCTAGAACTAGGCGCAGACATCTATACAATCGAAGATATCTTAAAAAATTTAGAAAAACCGATTATTGATCCACGTGACAAAGTAGCTAAACCACTTTTTAAAACTGGAGTTCTAACGCTAGATGATTTAAATGTCGGTGATAAACTCGAAGGAACAGTTAGAAACGTTGTCGACTTTGGAGCCTTTATCGATATTGGACTTCACAATGATGGACTTGCTCATATCTCTAAAATGGCTAAAAGATATATTAAACACCCATCTGAAGTCGTAGCTGTCGGTGATATAGTAACAGTCTATGTCGAAGCAATTGATAGAGATCGCAAAAAAGTAAATTTGTCACTTTTACCATTAGAATAGAAAACTACTTTTAAAGTAGTTTTTTTATGATAAAACATATATAGAAGGTAGGCTTTATGAATAAAAAAGCTTTTACTTTGATAGAATTACTAGCTGTAGTTATCATACTTGGACTTTTACTTGCAATATCTGTCCCGAGTATAACTAGATATATTGCTCAATCTAGAAAAAAGGTTTATTTAAACACTTTAGATTCATACGCAGATGGTCTATCTAAAATGATTGCAAATAGTGAAATACCTGGTATGTATGATAAAGATACAACCTATTACATACCATTTAAATGTATAGCAATAGAAAAGGGTGGAGGAAGCCCAAATGGTGATTGGGACTTTGCCTACGTAATGACAACTAATGTATCTAACAATCGTAAGTATTATTTTTATACAAAAGATGTTAAAAAGATAAGTGTCGAAGCTATCGAAGCAAACTCTATAAAAAATAGTGACGTAAAGAGCAGTGAACTAACAATCGAGGATGCCCCAGCCATAAGTGGAACTAAAAAGACTCATATAGTTCCAGAAAGCTGTGATTATAATGCAGCCCTTGTTAAAGAGATGCCCTTTACCCCAGCTGATAGTTGTTTTGAAATAGACGCAGCAGGCACAATAACAGCTTGGAATATTGAAGGAACACTGACAATGGAATATGGTGGATATGTATACACACCATCACAACCGAATACCTGCTACGTTAGGAACTTAAGCATTCCAAGTACAATAAATGGTATAACAGTAAAAACTATAGGTTCACCGACCAGTGTTGAAAATATCAAAAAAAGCATTTTTTTTGCAAAAAATCTTGAATCTGTAAATATTCCCGACACGGTAACAACAATAGAAGATCAAGCTTTTATATCTAACAGTTTAAAAATAGTGAAATTATCAAAAAAATTATTAAAATCAGTAGATTTACCCGAAGGACTAGTAAGTATTGGAGAAAGATCTTTTTCAGAAAATGTTCTTGAATCTTTAACCCTACCAAATACATTAACCTCAGTTGCTAGTTATGCTTTTCTTAATAATAAAATAGCAAGTTTGAATATTCCAGCCAGTGTAACAAAAATAGGTATAAGTGCTTTTCACAGCAACGAATTAACCTCACTAACTATTCCGGGTACCGTTAAAACTCTATCATTGTTTGCTTTTGCTCAAACAAACTAACGGAACTTAATTTAGAAAACGGCATTGTCGAGATCGGTGATAGAGCATTTATGAACAACAACATCTCAACTGCAACAATCCCCGTATCGGTTATAGAAATTGGAGCAGCAAACTTCACATATAACCCAATTAATAGAATATATTTAACAGGTCGTAGCTCCAGCGCTGGTATGAGCCTTGGTGCAAATTGGAATAGCTATGCTACAGTTACATATCAACCTTAAGAAATTTTAATTATATTCTTGAATAATTATTTAGATTATGCTATAATTCTTATAGTTTAAACACGGAAGGAGGGGAGAAAATGTCAAAAATAGTTGTCAAAGGTGATTTGGACAAAGCTTTAAAAAGATTTAAGCAAAAATTAGCTAGAGACGGTGTTCCTTCGGAGTTTAAAAAACGTGAGGCTTACGATAAACCAGGAATAAAGCGTCGTGAAGCTAAAAAAGCAGGAATTAAAAACGCTAGAAAGCGAAACAGAAACAATAGAGATGCTTAATAGCATCTCTTTTTAGGAGAAAATTATGTTATTAGAAAAGTTTAATGCCGATATTATTACGGCGATGAAAGCACAAGATCAGTTTACCCTTACCGTTTTACGTATGCTTAAAGGAGCTATGAAGCAAGAGATAATCGATAATAAAAAAGAAGAAGATGATACTTTGTTAATCGAGTGTACCAACAAACAAATTAAAATCAGAAAAGAGTCAATTGCTAACTTTAAAGAGGCAGGTCGTGATGATTTGGTTAATCAAAATGAAAAAGAGCTAGCTATTTTAGAAAAATATTTACCTGAGCAACTAAGTGCTGAAGAAGTAGAAAAAGAAATCGAAGCTGTCTTTGCCGAGTTAAATCCTAGCTCTATTAAAGACATGGGATTAGTTATGAAAGAACTTCAAGTAAAATTAAATGGTAAGACAGATATGAAAAAGCTAAGTGAAATAGTTAAAGCTAAGTTATCGTAACTTAGTTTTTAATTGAAATAAATACGATAATTTAGTACAATATTAATAATAAGAAGGTGAGAAAGATGGAACACTTAAACGGAACATTCAACGAAGTTCTTTCCCTAACATGGCCAATGTTATTTATATCTTTAATATTGATCACAACTTTACGAGTTGGTTATCTTATTAAAAATAAAAGTGATATCGTTTTGTATGAAGAAATACTCACTTTATCTTTCATGCTATATATTTTAGTTTTGTTCCAGCTTGTTACTTCACAAGATTTAAATAGTTATATGGGTAGAAACAATTTCATACCCTTTCAAGAGATATTTAGATATTCTATCGGATCGAGACTCTTCTTTAAAAATATTATAGGAAACGTTCTTTTATTTATGCCATATGGTTTTTTTGCTTCTTTTTATTTAAAGCTCAAAAAACCCATTAAAGTCCTTTTAATATCATTTATAGCATCTTTATCAATTGAATCGACCCAATTTATGATAGGTAGAGTATTTGATGTCGATGACATACTATTAAATATAGTTGGAGGCCTTCTTGGTTTTACCATTTATTACTTATTTGATTATTTAGGTGAAAAATTCAATGTTTTAAGAACTAAATTATTTATCAACATTGTAACATTACTTGGATTTCTTCTCTTTATGATTTTTGTAATCGGGAGAATAGTATGAAATACGTAGTCAATAATACCGATGAACAAATAGTTGAAATAAATGATTTAGAAGATTTAGTAAAAAGCCTAGTTAAAGATTTTGATATCGAAGACTCTATATTTTCGGTTATTATCACCGGTGACAAAGAAATTAGAGAATTAAATAAAACCTATCGCCATATCGATAAAGAAACTGATGTAATAAGCTTTGCCCTTGAAGATGATCAAAGTTTTCAAATAGAGATAAGAGTTCTAGGTGATATATATATTTCTCTTGACCGCGCTAAGAATCAAGCTAAAGAATATAAGCACAGTTTAAAGCGTGAACTTTCATTTTTAACAGTTCATGGACTTCTTCATTTACTTGCTTATGATCATATGACTGAAGAAGATGAAAAAATAATGTTTAATTTACAAAAGGAGGTATTAGACAAGTATGAAATTCAGAGAACGTAAGGGTAGGTATAAGAAACCAGAAGAAAGTATTAGTAATAGTTTTTTAGCAGCAATCGAAGGATTAAGATATTCTTTTTTTGAAGAGAGGAATATGGTTGTTATTTTCTTTAGTCTAGCTCTTGTTATTGTTGCTGGTGTTTTCTTTAATATTAGCGAATTAGAGTGGCTTGCTATTGCTCTTGTTTCAGGTAGTATTATAGCTTTAGAACTACTTAATACCGCGATTGAGATAATTGTCGATATGATCGATTTGAAATTCAACCCATTAGCTAAGAAAGCTAAAGATGCATCAGCTGCATCAGTCTTAGTAATGACTGTTGTCTCGGTAGTTATAGCCATTATTATCTTTGTCCCTAAATTAATGGAAATGATAATCTAATGATCGAGCGTCTTAAAAAATTGCTTGAAAAAAGCTATGTACCTCTATCGCACTTTAGAGTAGCTGCCATTGTTGTTGATAAAGATGGAACGACTTATGAAGGAGTCAATATCGAAAATCCTTCTTTTAAGTCTGGTCTTTGTGCTGAACAGGTAGCTATAGCCAGTGCTATTTCTAATGGTGTTAAAAAAGGTGAAATACAGACGCTATTTTTATTGACGGACAAGAAAGAAAAAATCGCTACACCGTGCTTTTTATGCCGAGAAATACTAAGTGAATTATTCGATAAAGACGCTAAGATAATATGCTATAACATGTACAACGATGATGTCCATGTCTATAGCTTAAATATGTTGTGTCCATATCCGTTTGAGGAGGTTTAAATGAAAGATAAATTAATTAAACTTCTAGATTATGCTATTGCTCCTAAAGGACAAAGTGTTTCTTCATCAATTGTCATTATGAAAGATGGTGAATTTTTCACAGGTGTTTCCATTAAAAACGATATTTATAGAGATTCGATATCCAGTGAAGCAGCCGCTATATCAGCAGCTGTTACGAAAGGATATAAAAAAGATATGTTTGCTAGATTATATATTATGACTAGTAGTGATGATTTAAACGATTTAAAATATTATAATCGTGAAATAATATACGAATTTTTTGAAATTGAAGCAACTGTTCATTTACTTAATAAAAAAGGTAAAGAAAAAGTAATACCGGTTGCGGACTTATACAAGGAGGTTTTATGAAAAGTGGTTTTGTAAGTATAGTTGGTCGTCCCAATGTTGGCAAGAGCTCTTTATTAAACTCTATTTTAGAACGAAAAGTAGCCATTATTAGCAATGTTTCAGGAACGACTAGAAATATTATTCAAGGTATTTACAATGACGAAGATAGTCAAATAGTTTTTATCGATACACCAGGTATTCATAAACCGAAAGATCGACTTGGTACGTATTTAAATAGAAAAGCTTATGCCGTTGAAGCTAATAGTGATTTAATTTTATTTATAATTGATGCTAAAGCTGGGTTTGGCAAAGGTGATAGTTTTATTTTAGATAAGATTAAAGAAAAAGATCAAAAAGTTATACTTATCTTAAATAAAGTGGATCTCATTAAAAAAGAAACACTTCTGACGATGATATCCGAACTAAGTGAGCTTTATCACTTTGCCGAAATATTTCCGGTATCAGCTTTAAAAGGAGATAACATCGAGCGCTTAATAATGACGATAAAAACTTATCTTCCTGAAGGAGAAAGATTTTACGATGAAAACGAAGTTACGACAATGACAAGAGACTTTGCCATTGCCGAGCTTGTCAGAGAAAAAATTATGCACTATACACGTGAAGAAGTGCCACATGCTGTAACCTGCCTTGTCGAAGCTTTTGAAGAAACTGAGGAAAGAGCCGACATAAATGTATTAATAATAGTAGCTAGAGATAACTTAAAGAAGATAATCATTGGTAAAAGAGGGGAAATGCTTAAAAAAGTAGGAACTGAAGCCAGGAGCGATATCGAAGAGTTACTAGGAAAAAAAGTCTTTTTGCAAACCCATGTCAAAACGATAGATAATTGGAGACAGTCAGATAAGTATATAACTGAACTTGGTTTAAAAGAAGACCTATAGGGGGTTAAATATGACAATAAAAGCAGTCGAAGGGATAGTACTTAGTAGCACTAATTATAGTGAATCAAGTAAGATACTAAATCTCTTTACTAAAGAATACGGTATTATCGGTCTTATGAGTAAAGGATCTCGTAAAGTTAAAAGTAAACTGCGTATGGTATCTAATCCACTAGCTTATGGAATTTTTCAAATTTACTATAAAGAAAATGGGATATCTACTTTGATCGAGTGTGATATTAAAGATGCTTTTTTAAATACGATGCTCGATTTAAAAAAAATAAGTTATTCTTCCTTTTTACTTGAATTTGTCAGTAACATTTATCGGCAAAATGAAGATACTAAACTTTTTGATTTACTAATAGCAGCGCTTAAGAAAATAGATGATGGTTATGATGCTCATATAATTTGTGATATAATTCAGTTTCAAGCACTAGACTATTTGGGAGTATCTTTAAACTTAGATTCTTGTGCTAGCTGTGGAAGCGCTAAAGCCATCGTCACAGTCGATAGTGCCGCCGGAGGATATCTTTGTACTGCTTGCCACAAAGATGAAAAAATATACAGTGAAAAGATGTATAAGATAATTAGATTATTCGCCTATGTCGATATAGCTAAAATATCTAAACTTGACATAGCAGATACCACCCTAAAAGAAATCGATGAATTTATCGATGATTACTATGAACAATATACAGGTATATATATGGGAACTAAAAATATTCTTAAAAAGAATGTTAGATGGGAGTAAAGATGAAAAAATTAAATGAATTATTTGACTGCCCTTATGAGACAGAAATTAAAGATATTAAAATTAATTCTAAAGAAATCGAAGCAGGAGATCTTTTTGTATGTACTTATGGAGTAACAGCTGATCGTCATGATTTTATCGATAGCGCCATCGAATCTGGTGCTGCTGCTATTGTCGTTATGAAAGATGTCGGTGAAAAGTCGGTGCCGATTATCAAGGTAGATAATACTAACGAAGCTCTTCACGATATAGCTAGAAAGTTCTATGATGATCCTTTATCAAAACTGCGTATCTTAGCAGTAACCGGAACCGATGGTAAGACCAGTACAGCTATTATTACTAAATATTTAATCGGGGATAAATGTGCTTATATTGGAAGCAACGGAAGAATATGTCACGCTTTTACAAAAGAGACAAATAATACGACACCCGATGCTGATAAAATGTATAAATACCTAGATGAGTTTGTTAAAGTAGGTTGTGATACTGTCGTTCTTGAAACATCGAGTGAAGCGTTTTTTAGAAATAGATTACCAGGCTTCATCTTTGAGTCAGCTGCCTATACTAACATTACAACGGATCATATAAATATTCATAAAACCTGGGACAACTATTTTGCTTGTAAAATGGACATGTTCAAACAAGTATCACCAAATGGTTATTCTATCTTGAATAAAGATGATGAGCACTATGAAACAGTCTTAAAACATGTTAAAAATCCATTAACTTACGGAAAAAAAGGAGCAGACCTATCATTTGATTTTGAACTTGGGATTGAAGATACGATCATTAACTTTGATTATCAAGGTAAAAAGTTTAGAGTAAGATCGCCATTAATTGGTGACTTTAATGTCTATAACTTAGCGGCAGCCTTACTTATGTCCCTTTCAGTAGGAGAGGATCTAAACAAACTAATTGATAATATTGATAATATTGTAATTGATGGAAGAATCGAAAAACTTCCAAGTGCTAAAGGCTTTACCGTGATTGTCGATTATGCCCATACGACTTTTGCTATTCAAACAGTCGTTAAAATGTTTAAACAAATAGTTAAAGGTCGTTTAATTGTTGTAACGGGAGCAGCCGGAGCTAGAGAGTCTAGCAAGCGTCCGGTAATTGCCAAGTTTTTAGTAGAAAATAGTGATCATTTTATCATTACAACTGATGATCCTTTTACTGAAGATCCACTAAATATTATTAACGATTTAGAGTCAGGAGCTAAAGGATACGATAATTACGAAATAATAGTTGATCGTAAAGAATCGATCAAAAAAGCCGTACAGATGGGAGAAAAAGATGATATTATCTTAATCTTAGGACGTGGTGCCGAAAACTATCAGACCGTAGGTTATGAACGAATATATTTAAATGACAAAGAAGAAGTCCTAAAATATATTTGACAAAAATTTAAATACATATTAAAATTAATATGACTTTTATCAAGAATGAGGGAGAGACTTAGCTCTAGGAACTCATACCAACCTGCATTAGTAAGGTGGTAAAGCTAAGCGATAAGAAGTTTAACTTCTCGTTCTTGATAAAAATTAAGAAGGAGAAGTTTTTTTATGAAAAGATTATTTACAAGTGAAGCAGTTACTGAAGGACATCCAGATAAGATATGTGATTATATTGCTGATAGTATATTAACTGAAGCTTTAAGACAAGATAAGAAAAGTAAGATGGCTGTTGAAGCTACGATCAAAGATAATTTATTGCTTATCTATGGTGAAGCTACTACTAAAGCTAATTTAGACTATGAAGCACTAGCAAAAAGAGCTCTTTTAGAGATCGGTTATAAAGAAGACTTTGATATTATACTTAAAGTTGGAGCGCAGTCACCAGAGATAAATACAGCTGTTGTAAACAGACGAACTAAGGCAGGAGACCAAGGTATTATGTTTGGTTATGCCTGTGATGAAACTAAAGAATATATGCCTCTTTCACACAGTTTAGCAACTAAACTAGCTAAACGTTTAGCAGATTTACGAAAAAGTGTTCCTAACAGTATTTTAAGGCCAGATGGTAAAACGCAGGTTACTGTTTCAAATGAAGATGGGCAGATTTTTATCGACACCATAGTTATCTCTTCGCAGCATAAGGAATCTGCGGCGAAAGAAGAGTTAGAAAACCTAATTAAAACCGAAGTTATCGATAAAGTAATAGACAGTTCACTAATTACGGCCTCAACTAAAATATACATTAATAATAGTGGTTCTTTTACCCTTGGCGGGCCTTGGGGAGACTCGGGGACAACAGGCCGAAAAATAGTTTGTGATACCTATGGCGGAGCAGGCAAAGTAGGTGGCGGATGCCTTTCCAGTAAAGATCCATCCAAAGTAGATCGCAGTGCTGCCTATTATGCTAGATACGTTGCTAAAAATGTCGTGATGCACGGTTTAGCTAGAAGATGCGAAATTGAAGTATCCTACGTCATTGGTAAAGAAGAAGCTCTTTCTATTGGTATCGAAACATTTAATACGAACAAAATAAGTGATGAAGAAATTCTAAACTGGATTAATAAACACTTTGACTTTAGAGTTCAAAATATTATTGATGAACTGGATTTATTAAACTTTGATTATCGTCAAATAAGTAATTATGGACACTTTGGACGCTGTGATTTAAATCTTCCTTGGGAGATGAAAAAAGATATAAAAGAATAAGTGATTATTCTTTTTTTATGATATACTAGTAGCGGTGAATTAAATGAAGCAGGAAAACATCAGAAACTTCTCGATAATAGCTCATATTGACCATGGTAAAAGTACTTTGGCTGATCGTATTTTAGAAGAAGCTGGAGCTCTTAGTAAACGTGAACTTAAGTCACAGTTTATGGACAGTATGGATATCGAAAGAGAACGAGGTATTACAATTAAATTAAATACGGCATGTATAAAGTATCGTCACGAAGAAAAAGACTATGAACTTAATCTTATCGATACTCCTGGACATGTCGACTTTTCCTATGAGGTAAGTAGATCGCTTGCCTCATCAGATGGAGCAATATTAGTAGTTGATGCTGCTCAAGGAATACAAGCTCAAACGCTAGCTAATTTATTTTTAGCTTTAGAAAATGATCTTGTAATCATTCCTGTCATTAATAAGATAGATCTTCCAAGTGCCGATGTACCTAGGGTTAAAGCAGAATTAAAAAGAAGTCTCGGCTTTAATGAAGAGGAGATAATTTTAACCAGTGCTAAAACAGGCGAAGGGATAAAAGAATTACTTCATGCCATAATTAATAGAATACCCGCTCCTAGTGGTAAAAAAGAAGAACCTCTTCAAGCGTTAATCTTCGATAGTATCTATGATGCTTATCGCGGTGTCATAATCGCTCTTAGGGTTTTTAACGGTTCACTTAAAAAAGCTGACACCATCAAAATGATAGCTACGGGTAAAGAAGCAGAAATCGTCGATCTTTTTGTCAATACCCCGCACGAAGAAAAGCGTGAATTATTATCAGCCGGACAGGTTGGTTTTGTAACGGGTAGTATTAAAGATATATCATCGGTCGCCGTCGGTGATACAGTAACTCTTTTAGATAATCCAGCTGATAAATCATTAGCGGGTTATAAACCGATGAAAGCAATGGTTTACTGCGGTCTTTTCCCAATTGATAATTCTCAGTTTGAAGAGCTCCGTGAGAGCTTAGCTAAACTTAAACTAAACGATTCTTCACTATCATATGAACCAGAAACAAGCTCGGCATTAGGCTTTGGTTTTAGATGTGGTTTTCTTGGCTTACTTCATATGGAAATAATCAAAGAACGACTCCTTAGAGAGTTTGGCCTAGAACTAATTACAACAGCGCCCTCGGTTATCTATAAAGTATTTACGACAAGTGGCGAAGAAATAGATATCGATTCTCCTAGTAAAATGCCGGAAAAGACTAAAATAAAAGAAGTACAAGAACCATATATTAAAACGAGTATTTTTAGTCCAAGTACTTATATTGGACAGATTATGGAATTATGTCAAAATAAACGGGGTAATTATATAGGTATGGAATATATCGATGATATAAGAGTCAATATTCATTATGAACTTCCTTTATCAGAGATCGTTTATGACTTTTTTGATAAATTAAAATCATATACTAAAGGTTATGCTTCTTTTGATTATGAATTAATTGGATATAGAAAAAGTAATTTAGTTAAGATGGACATTTTATTAAACGGTGAAATTATCGATGCATTATCGACTATCGTTCATAAAGACTTTTCTTATCTTCGTGGTAAGGCTGTTGTCGAAAGCTTAAAAGAGGTCATTCCTAGACAGATGTTTGAAATACCTGTCCAAGCTACACTTGGTAGTCATATCATTGCTAGAAGCACGGTTAAAGCTCTAAGGAAGGATGTTTTAGCTAAATGTTATGGGGGAGATGTAAGTCGTAAGAAAAAACTCTTAGAAAAACAAAAAGAAGGTAAGAAAAAGATGAAACAATTTGGTTCCGTTTCTCTTCCACAAGAAGCCTTCATGTCTGTTTTAAGCATGGAGGACTAGGATGCTCGATTTGACCCTTAATGAAATATATGACATTAAAGATAAAGAGCTAAGAGATAAGTACTTCACAAAATTTTTACAAGAACTTAAAACTAACGGCTTAAGTCTTGATGAGATCGATCATAATTCAACTGTGACAGAGATAATATTAGCTATTCACGAAGAGGAAGCCTTGCGCGAATATGAGAATTATTTCCTTGGACATAATCAAGATGACTATAAGTTCTATGCCTGGCAAGAACGACGAAGATCTAAAGAAAATTGTATCTGTGATCTTTGCTCAGAAAAAATTTACAAGGGTTCTTTTTATATTTATTATAAACCGATGATTTATAATCGTAAAAATAAAGAAACACTAGTTATGGAAAAGGCTATTAAAAGCAAAGAATCATGTAAGCATCATTTACCAGAAAGCTATTACGAATTAATGCTGCTTTTTGATAATATTGATAGATACTACGATAATCCAATCGATGAAGAAAGTCTCTTTCCTAACTATATGCCCCTAAATGGTAATAATGTTTCATTCGCCGAAGCAAGTAGAAACATAAATGCTAAAATGAAACGTTTGGTGAAAAAGTAATGAAAAGTATCTACATACATATTCCGTTTTGCCGAAAGATTTGTTCTTACTGTGACTTTCCCAAAGTCTATTATAATGAGGGCTTAGTTGATAAATATTTAATAGCTTTAAAAAAAGAAATCGATAAAACTTATGATTTAGCAGAAGTTAAAAGCCTGTATATAGGTGGCGGTACGCCATCTGCTTTAAACAAGCAACAATTAGAAGAGCTCTTTAAAATTTTATCTATCATAAAAATTGCCGAAAATGCTGAGAAAACGATAGAACTTAATGTCGAAGATATAAGTCAAGAAAAGATGCAAATATTTAAAAACTTTGGCATAAATAGACTAAGTATTGGTATTCAAACAGTCAATGAAAAATTCTTTAACTTTCTAAATAGGGGAGTAGCTAAAGAAATTGTCTTAGAGAAAATATTAATAGCTAGAAAATATTTTGATAATATAAGTATCGATTTTATTTATGGTTTTCCTAATCAAACGATAAGTGATTTAGAAATAGATTTATCATTTATTAAAAAGTTTAATCCTGATCATATTTCGATATACTCACTTATTATCGAAGAAAATACAAAATTATTTATCGATAAGACTAAAGCACTTGATGATAATTTAGAAAACAAAATGTATTACAAAATTATTAAAACACTTGAAGATTTAGCTTTTACTCATTATGAAATTAGCAACTTTGCTAAAGAAGATAAAAAATCTATTCATAACTTAACCTACTGGAATAACGAAGAATATTTTGGTTTTGGTATGGGAGCAGCCTCCTACGCTAATGGAAAAAGATATTCAAATACTAAAAGTATCGATAAATATATCGCTGGAGAAACTATTTACATTAGCGAAGAAATTGATGCTCTAAGCGATATGCAGTACTTCATGATCTTGGGCTTAAGAAAAATAAGTGGAGTGAGTAAAGAAGAGTTTAAAAGACGTTACAAGAAGGATATTAAAGAAGTCTTTCCAATTGATAAATTAATTGCTGATGGACTTTTAATAGAAAATGATTATAATATTTTAGTAACGAAAGAAAAACTATATTTACAAAACCAAATACTAAGTTATTTTATATAGGAGGACAAATGAAAATAATAGTTATCGAAGGAACGGACTGTTCTGGAAAAGAAACACAAACCAAAATACTAAAAGAAAGGTTAGAAGCCGAAGGTTATAGCTGTAACTATTTATCTTTTCCTGTTTATGATTCAGCAACGGGTAAAATAGTTGGAGGATCATATTTAGGTAAACCAGAAATAAGTGAAAGCTTTTTTAAAGAGGGAGCAACTTCGGTCGATCCAATGATTGCTTCATTATATTATGCCGCCGATCGAAAGTATAATATTGATAAAGTATTAAATAGTAATTATAAATTGAAAAAGTAAGTGTCCACTAGAAACATAAAAAAAGACACATAT
>CAZVUK010000002.1:0-59504 GCA_964630225.1 uncultured Muribaculaceae bacterium | reverse complement strand
CTCCAAAAAAATGGTGCCGAAGCCAGGACTTGAACCCGGAACCTACTGATTACAAATCAGTTGCTCTACCAATTGAGCTATTTCGGCATCTATAAATGGTGGGCGATATAGGACTCGAACCTATAACCCCCTGCTTGTAAGGCAGGTGCTCTGACCAATTGAGCTAATCACCCGTTAGTAATTGACAATATAGAATATACCATTTTATCAATTTAATGTCAACAAAAAAACCGATTTTTTATATACTAGACAAGCTTATTTGTAGTTTTCCACCCACTCTTTAAGATTATCACGCAAAATTTCAAATCCACTGCCTGTTTCGACAACTGGTTGACGCTTAGATTTTTTATCTTGGTAGTCTATTCCTTTGATCGATAATTTCACTTGAAACTTTTCATCATCTACCTCTAAAACCTTAGCTTTAACTGTATCGCCAATCTTGACATAATCAGATATATCTCTAACAAAACCATCAGATATTTCTGATATGTGAATAAGTCCACTATAGTAGTCTAAAAGATTGACAAAAATCCCGTATGATTCAATACCGGTAACACTTCCGTTAATAATTTTTCCTACTTCATAATTAGACATAATTCACCTATAAAATAATTATATCATATAATAAGCTTTACAGTTTAAAAAATCTTAAGTATAATGCTTCTAGGTGATATTATGGAAATTGAAAATAAAATTAAAGAGGTCCTAGAGCGTATTAGACCCTTTCTAATAAGCGATGGGGGTAACCTTCAATACATTAAGTTCGAAAATGGTTTTGTCCATTTAAAGCTACTTGGAGCATGTAGCAACTGCCCTCATGCCGATGTTACGATAAGTGATGGTATAGAGGCAATGCTTGTCGATGAAATACCAGAAGTTAGAGGAATAATTAAAGTAGACTAATGAAAAAGACACTTGCGTGTCTTTTTATCTTGTTCTACTTTCTTCTTGGCTTACTGTTTTGGCTTCTTCATATCGTGCTTTCGAAAGTGATACGACATGTGAGTACCAACGGTCTTTATCATCTCTAAATTGACTCATAGGTATCTCTGCTGCTACTTCATCGAAGTAACGTCCTCTTTCTTCAAAAGCCGAAACAGCTGTTGGTGAAAGAGTAGTAACTAATTCATTTAAATCTTTATCTGATACTGATGAATAGTCAGATCCTACTTTATAGAACATCTCACGATTTTTACGTGCTGCAATTGATTGTCTAAGCGCTTCTGAACGTTCTCTGTTTTTTTCAATAATGCCTTGGCGTCCTTCTTCAAATTTTGCTCTTTCGTTTGCTAAGTACTGCTCGTGACGTGCAGTTTGACGTTGATTAATCTCGGTCAGTTTATCGATTATTTCTGGATTTAATTTAAGTTTGGTTTTACTTAATGATCCATCTTTATTTCTAATTGTATCAAGTATTTGTAGCTGTGCGAATCTATCCTCATATTCCGGGTGATCCACTAAGAAATTATCGAGTTCTAGTCTTCTTGTTCTTTGAACAGTTAGAATTTTATCGGCATCAATTTTACCTTTTTCATTTCTGATATCCGCATCTGGTAATATTTCAGCAATGATATCAGCCATACTGTAACTATCAATAATAGGATTATAATTATCATCTATTTCGATACTTGGTATTCTAATTGGTGCTATTGGTTCTTTTTCAACTTGTTCTACTACGGGTTCGATTGTTATTCTCGGGCTTGCTTCTTCCGGATCTACTTGGGCTTGCTCTTGAACAACCGCTTCACTCTGTCTATTAATTACATCATCAGCTTTGATTACTGTTTCCTCTGTAATGCTGCTTATTTTTGCTTTACTACGTTCTACTGCTGCTAAAAGCTCTGCTTCGCGCTCTGGGTTGTTTTCACCAGAGAATCTGTACGCTTGAAGAGCTGCATCAGCTTTTATCTTTTCTTGAAGAGCTTTTGCTAATTCACTTTGAGGCTCTGTGTTTGTCTTTCTTTGTTCTAAAAACTTGTTAAATTCGCTTATTAATTCTGCTCTATTTTCTTTTAAATATTTTTGTAAGTCAAACGCCGCTTCTTCTTGCACTGGTGGAGTTCCTGCTGTTTTAGTAAAATCTGGAATTTGTGTTCCCCAATCATTCCTTATTGCCTCTTTTATATCAAAAGCTGCGACTGGTGGCATTTCTGCTTGAGAGCTTATAGCTGGTCCATCGTGCCCACCTAGAGCCATATCCGTATCATATGCAAGTTTTAACTCTTTACTAAAGTCTAGTCCGTTGTCAGCACAGAACTTGCGGAATCTAGCTTCATCTTCTGGAGATAGATTTCCTTCGTTGATAGCATTTACAAATTCCCCACGGAAGTTAATAACTGCTTCTCCACCCAACTGTTCTATAGAAGCACGCTCTGCTGCTTCCATTTCTCTATCTATGCCTTTTTCCTTCATCTTTTGGATGACGAAATCAGCTAAATTTTCTTTTTGCAATGATTCGAAGTCACCGGTTTCACCCTTCTGAACTTCTTTCATAATTTTACTTACTTCTTCACGAATAATTTTCTTCTCTTGTCTACGATCGAGGAGTTTCATCAACCCTATCGCAGAAAGTATAATAGATTTATCTACTACTTCCGAAGGTACTTTAATAGCTTTTGGTTTACCTTCAAGTTTAGCTTGTTTATTTTCTAAAGCAAAGATTTTAACACCTAGTTTTGCAAGCTCTTTACCGGCTTTTTCAGCTTTTCTAACTCTAAGTTTAATCGCCAATAAATTAGAAGATTTACCTTCTGCAAGCCGCGATTCAACGCGATTTGAATAGGTCTCAATCTCTCTTAGTTTAGTGTTGTATTCTTTGATCTTCTTATCTACTTTACCTCTATGTAAATCAGATCTTAAATTTTGCACAAAACCTCTAAAACCTCTATAAGTCTTACTAGTCATTGCTGCCATATTAGGCGTTACACCCTTCGGCTGATACACACGATCAAAATCCGCTTCTGTTATTCGAACCGGACCACTTTCATATGACGGTATCCCTGTCATTGGCTCTAAACCATCCATTTCAAAACCTCCTTTATTGTTGTTCTACGTCCTCATCACTTTTTGACAATTCTTTTAGAACACCTTTTATTCTCGTCCATTCTTCGTCGGTTTCAATACTTCCTAAAACTGGATCTTCTTCTGGTTTACGATTAAGTGCTGCAACATAGATTGTCACATTACCATTCTCATCTGTCTCGTTTTTTGTATAGACAATATATTCTTTCTTTGTATCTGTAAATTCAAACGTCAATAATACTTCGACTTCATCGATCGAACCATCTTCTAAAACGATTGACATTATCTTTTTATCTTCATATTCTCCCATGGCAATGCCTCCCTTTTATTCCTTCTACAATAATTTTACCACAAAAATAGCATTTGACAACTATTTTATTGCTTTTTCTTGGCTAACAAAAAATATTTGCATTCAAATGCACAATTGTTCTTAATATAGTTATCAAGCTCTTTGATGTCATTGATTTTTGTCGTCTTTGGACCCTTGTCTCGATATCCTTTTAATCTTAGTTTCCCGTATGAATAGTCTCCGAATATATAATCGAAATCCAAAAAATAATCAGTGCATAATTCTTGGAACTCATCTAGGACAAATCCGTCCTTATACTCTCGCTCTAATACATATTCTGTATCCAGTACTGTTATATTTTTCATCTATCCCCCTAAATGACCCCTATTTTGCTTAAGACAAATATTCCTATCATCGTTAATATTAGCAAAGTAATTGCAACGACCAAAATAATTATCTTCATGTTTGATTTTTCTTTTTCAACTAAATCTTTAAATTCAAAATCGTCTTCAGATAAGTCCATCGATCTAGTATAAAAGGAATTAACTAGATGTCCACTGTCACTCATATCCTCGGTGTTAATACCCTCATCTGTCATAAACTTACCATCTTCAAGTTGTGAATTTAAGTCAGCGTTTGTTGCTATCAAGTCACCCATTAACTCTTTTTCATTAGTATCATATTCGAGAAGCTCTCTAAATTCTTCTTTAAGATCACTATTAGTGATACTTTTTATTACTTCTTCTATTCCTTCACGTTCTAACTCTTCCGTTTGTCTTTCTCGTTGCTCTATATATTTTCTATTTAGATCAGCAATCAAAGAATACTCTTGGGCTCTAAAGCGATCTTTATCATCCTCTGGTTTTGATTTGCGTGCTTCTTCTAAGACTTTGTTTATATCATAAATTTTATTTTGAAGTTCAATAACTTCTTCACTAAACTTTTCCTCAGCACGAAATTCTTTCCTTAACATCGGAGGCTTGTCGAGCATATTTAAATCTATTTTAGTCTGGGTATTTAAGTCTATAACATGTTCATTAGTTGCTAAACGTTCTAAGTTATCATATAAATGACTATTTTTAGATGCTCTACTATTTTTAGTTGTTCTTCTTGTCGTTCTAGTTTCCATTTATACCTCCTTATATAATTACATTTTACCATAGTTAATTTAGTTTTAAAATAGATAAGTATTGTTTTAAAGAAAGCTTTTAATGTAAAGTTAAACTTATAAAGTTTGTTTTTTCTATTTACTTAATATATAATTTTATTGGAGGCATATATGAGAGTAATTACAGAACAGTGCATCGGTTGTGGTGCGTGCAGTGCAATTGCACCAGAAGTCTTTGAAATGACTGACGAGGGCTATGCAAAAGTTAAGCTCAATCCAATTCCTGAAGAATTAATGGATGATGCTAAAGAAGCGCAAGAATCTTGTCCAACTGGAGCTATAGTATCAGAATAAAGGGATATCGATTAATCGATATCCTTTTTATTTTGACTTATGAAATATAATTTTTTCACTTCTTTAGGTGATAGAAAACGGTATTTTCCAGAGCTTAATCCCTTGAGATCTAGAAAAGCTATTCTCTCTCTTTTTAATTTGATAAGATCGTGTCCTACTGCTTCGAACATCTTTTTAACTTGATGATTCTTCCCTTCATGAAGTGTAAGTTCAATTAATGATGTATCTGTTTTTGGATCCTGGGACTTAATTTTTACTTTAGCCGGAGCGGTTAATTCTCCGTCTATCTTTAATCCTTTTTTAAGAGCCATTTGTGCCTGGATAGAAAGCTTGCCCTTTATTTTAGCAACATATATTTTTTCTATCTCATTTGATGGATGAGTAAGTAAATTAGTTAGTTCTCCATCATTAGTTAAAATTAGAGCTCCGGTTGTATCGTAATCAAGTCTGCCAACTGGATAGATTCTTTTATCTTCTTTAATTAAATCGATGACAGTTTCTCTGTTTTTATCATCACTTGTCGTTGTAACAACGCCGCGTGGTTTATTTAATAGATAGTAAACTTTATCTTCACGAGCAAGAAGCTGTCCTTTCACCATTACTTCATCAGATGAACTAACTTTAGTGCCTAACTCTTTTACAATTTCACCATTTACTGTGACCTTGCCACTCGTTATTAAGTCCTCGGCTTTTCTTCTTGAAGCAACGCCGCTGGCGGCTATTACTTTTTGTAATCTTTCCATATTAATATTCACAATTCTTCGGTGTTCTAGGATATGGAATAACGTCTCTGATATTTTCAATACCAGTTAGATAAATTAATAGTCTTTCAAAGCCCATTCCAAATCCTGAGTGCTTACAGCCACCGTACTTTCTAAGTTTAATATACCATTCTAATCCTTCTTTAGGGACATTCATATCTTCCATTCTCTTTTCGAGGACTTCTAGCCGTTCTTCTCTTTGTGATCCACCCATTAACTCTCCTGCTCCTGGAACTAAAAGATCGACAGCTGCTACCGTCTTACCATCATCATTACTGCGCATATAGAAAGCTTTGATATCTTTTGGCCAGTTATAAACAAAGACCGGACTATCAAAATGTTCTTTGGTCAGATATTTTTCATGCTCGGTCGCTAGATCTTCACCGTGTTTTGGAAGAACATCAAATTTGTGATTAGCATTAATTAATATATCAATTGCTTCTTCGTGAGTAATTCGCTTAGCTGTTTTAGAAACAACCGCTTTTAGCTTATCGATCAAACCTTCTTCGACAAATTTATCGCAAAACTCTAGTTCAATTTTAGCATGGTCAAATAAATAATTTATTATATATTTAAGCATATCTTCTTCGATATCCATCAAGCCCTCAATATCACAAAAGGCTATTTCTGGCTCTATCATCCAAAACTCTGATGCATGTGTTTTAGTATTAGAATTCTCCGCTCTAAAGGTTGGACCAAAGGTATATATCTTTTTAAATGCTAACGCAAAAGTTTCTCCTTCTAACTGTCCTGTTACTGTAAGACCAACTTTCTTAGCAAAGAAATCATGTGAATAATCTATCTCTTTTACCTCTTTTAACTTATCTAAATTAAGAGTTGTTACCTGGAACATTTCTCCAGCTCCTTCACCATCGTTAGCAGTTATAATTGGCGAATGAAGATAGACATATCCTCTTTCCTGAAAATAACTATGAATAGCGTGAGCGGCAATACTTCTTATTCTAAAGACTGCTTGAAAAAGATTAGTCCTTGGCCTTAAATAGGCAACCTCTCTTAAAAACTCCCGTGTATGTCTTTTTGGCTGAATAGGATAGTCATCAGGACAATCACCAACTACCGTTAGCTCTTTGACTAATACTTCAAATTCCTGCCCTTCTTTAGGTGAAGATACGACAGTTCCAATCACTTCGATAGCCGATCCTACTTTAAGTTTTTGTATCTCATCAAAATCTTTTAATTTATCATCATAGATAATTTGAACAGTCTTAAAATAAGTACCATCAGAAAACTCGATAAAACCAAATTCTTTCTGCTTTCTATGGTTCCTTACCCACCCTTCTAACTTTATATCTTGATCAAGATATTTTTTATATTCTAAATATAGATCTTTTACGTCCATAATTACCTCCTCAAACAAAAATAATTATACAGTAATTAATGATTAAAAACTAGTATAATTATTCATAAACTCATATTTGAACTTGCTACTTACAAGCATTATATTTTTACTGGTGATCGATTTCCTATCATCAAAATTCATATGGATCAACTCTTGTCTTGCATTTCTTTTAATTAAAGAATCACTTAGATCAAGACTATGATTGCTTTTTTTAACAATATCAATACCTAAGGTACTTTGCCCCTTTTTTTCGTTTTTAACAAAGACAAAGCAGTCATTATATTTATCTATTCTCTTGAATTTATCCAATTCTTTGTTTTCAAATGATAACTTTTTAACTAATACTGGTCTAGCGTTTTTACTGATCGTTCTAAGCGGAATTAATCTTCCTTTAGTATATTTTTTATCACCTAAATGAACTAGCGAAATTTTATAGATACGAAGATTGAAGTTAGATTTTAAGACTATTTGGGAATATATTTTAATATTTCTTAACATAGGGCCTCCAAATCAAGGCGTATTATACTATAAATGAAGGAAAAAGTCAATGTTTGACAAAGAGAAAAGGCAATTACTTGCCTTTTATTCTACAGTTGGAGTTGCTTTTAAATACATTGTTACTGAAACGCTATAATAATTATCATTTTCACTTTCATGTTCTTTGAGATTATAATGAGTGTAATAATCTCCGACAACTAAGGATGTTGTTGAACCATGAACAGTGTTCTTACGATCTAATTTTTCTTTTAGCTGAGCGACTGTTTTTTCTTCTAAATTTAAGACGATGAAATTATTAATAATTGCTTTTATGTCTCTTTTTACTGTTTTAGAATCAAATGATTCATAATTTAGTTTTAGAATTAAAGTTTCTATAACATCGCCATTATAAGTGAAGTTAAGCGAATCGACATTTTGAAGTACATTGTTATCTTTGGTAGCGGCACAGACAATGTTTTCCATACCACTTACTTTGTCGTCATTACATTTAGCTTGCACAAAACCGATCTTGATCAGTTCTGTTTTAAACTTATTATAGGGATAAATTATCGTTTTAGTTTCCTGACTTTGTTTAAGCGTTTTATATGTTCCCTCTTTATTGATTGGAATCCTAATTAAGAGTATTACGATTCCAGTAATTAACGCGATAACTATTATGCTTATTAATAAATAATATTTGTTTTTCATTATACTGAACATCCTCCATATCCTGACTGGTTAATAATTGCCGCTCCAGTCGTTGCTATTTTACCTTTTAACCTAAAGTATAGTTCCGTATGTCTAGTTACATAGTAGCCACTAGTCGTTGCTGGAGCAGGTGGTGGTGCTCCAAAATTATAAGCATACCATGGACCAAAACCTCCCGGATTCGTTCCTGCTAAATCACCGTAATAGGTTGCAACCACGGCACCACTTATAACCCAGTGTACTGTCATTTCTGTTGTTATCCATCTCGATGGGTTTTGCGCCTGTGTTGTGTAAAAGTAAACACCGTTTACACATGTCGTTAACTGTTGGGCATATATTGTTGCGTTAGGTTCGACAAGACAAGTTTGGGTGTTACATGCCTGACTTTGCGTCGAAGTACTGCAGGTTGCTCCATTATATGTACTTTTTGTCGTTACTGATCTTGTTTGCGTTCCGCCACCACAAGATGCACTACAAGCACCCCATGCACCATAACTTGTCGTTACTGACGAACAGCACGATTGTGTATTACAAGCTTGAGAGTAACTGGTATTTAAACTTGCTGGGCAGGCAACACCGGTTGCCGTATCTTTTTTCGTGACGGTACAAGTTTGTGTTCCGCCGCCACAGGATACGCTACAAGCAGCACAAGTAGTTGTGTTGTTAACATAGTTGGCACTCCATTTCGCATAAAGGGTTACATTTGCGGTAAGAGCGACGGTCGCTCTATCACTATAAACAACAGCACCAGCGGCACTTGTTGCCCAACCATCAAATTTATAACAGTTGTTAGTGTAAGCTTCGGCAGGAAGAGTACAGGTTTGACCAATACGGCAGTTAAGAGCTGCCATTGTTCCGGTTCCGCCGTTAGCATTAAAACTAACGGTGTAAGGATTACCCAGCCATTGTGCTCTAAAGACAAAGTTTAAGTCTGTTCCCGCTAAAGCTGCGGTCATTCCTACAACATTGCTAGCATTGTAAATTGTTCCATTCTCCCCGAGCCAGCCAGTGAAGCTATAACCCGTCCTAGCCGCCGCGACAGCCGGGACTGTAATATTAGTTCCGGTATCGACCGTCTTCCAAATGCTTCCTTGTTGGAAGGTTTGATCTTGGTAAAGAGTGCTTCCCGACCAAGTTACAGTCCCAAGACGTGTTCCTCCATTTGGAAACATATATGATGTTACTCTATATTCTTGTGTCTCTGGAGCAGTGAAGTATACACCATTATATTTATTTGGCGCCAGACCAGAAATTAGCGTTCTTGTACTCCAAGTCCACCCTGCTGCAGGATATACATAAGTAGCTAAGCTATACCCATTGGCTTGAGCTGTGGCATCGACATAACCCGCTGTATCCAAATAATATGGTGCATTGGCATTCATATTTATAGATTGGGTTCCAAAGCCATAGAGATTGGAGGTTCCTCCACTAAATCCATGAAGAAGATATATATAATTTACACGTTGAACCCAGTTAGCTGTAAATGTTAAAACAGCTCCATTAGTTGTTGTTAAATTAGTTACGGTTGCTCCGTCATTGTAATTACTTCCGCCGTATGACCATAGGGTAAAACGATATCCAGTTTGCGTAAAGGCGTTAGATCTTAGCACACAGCCTACACCATAAGTACAAGTTGTATTGGACATTGCGCCACTTCCACCATTTGCAGCATAAGCTATAGTGTAAGTAATAGCGGTCCATTTTGCATAGAGGGTAATATCGCCTGTTGCGGTCGTAGAAATACTTGTCACTCTAACAGTTAGTGCTGAGTCGCTATACCATCCACCGAATATATATCCGGTTCTGCTCGCATTGGCAAAACTAGCTGTTCCTGTTCCATATGTATAGAAGGTCGGATTTCCACTATGAGTTCCTCCGCCTAAACTGTATGTTATTCCGTAAGTATTATTTTGCCATTTTGCATAGAGGGTAAAACTTGCTCCGTTAGTTGTCGTCAAGTTGTTAATGGTATCACCATTGGCATAGACAACCGCTCCTGTAGTGCTGTTTGCCCAGCCGATAAAGCTCGTTCCCGTTTTGGTGAAAGTATTAGTTCTCAAAGTACAAACTGTATCATAAGTACAGACGGTACTTGCCATCGTACCTGCACCACCATTAGCATTATAAGTCATCGTATAAGTAATTGGGGTCCACTTGGCATAGAGTGTATAGTTTCCATAATCAGTTGTCGATATGCTAGTAACTCTCGTAACTAGTGATGCTTCTTTATACCATCCACCGAATATGTATCCGGTTCTACTTGGGCTTGCAAAACCAGCAACACCGGTAGCAAAAACATAGCTACTTGGGTTAGAGACAGTTGTTCCTCCATTATATACATAAGATATATTGTAGATATTAGCTGTCCATCTCGAGAACAACTTAAGTGGTTCTATTGTCGTATCCAAAACGGTTGTAGCAAGATACTGCGTTCCCGCTGATGCCGGAGTATCAAACCAGCCATTAAAAGTATATCCCGTTCTACTTGGAGTTGGAAGACTTGCCATGGCTTTGTTATATTGATATGAAAGTGTTTGGAATAGCGTCGTTGAAGATGGTGAATAGAACTGAACATCGATATCTCTTAAAATATTAATTGTTCCATTTGCCGTACTAAAGTTTCCTACGGTATCGTAACACTTTAGCATCGCGCTGTAGGATCCTTCATTAGTAATGGTTTTAATTGTCGTCCATGTATAGACGTTTGTTCCATTTAGATTATGTGTATCAGTAAGTACTCCATTTATATATAGTTCAACATTTTGAATGCTACTAGCAGGTAAACCTGCATACTGCGGATCATCGGCTTTATAATTAACTCTTATTGATGAAGTGTTGATGTAATTACCACTGTAGGCAGCACCACTTGCATCGAGCATGCTCATATAACAGTTTGGAGTCGAAGCATCAACTCTGACACTATAGAAAGACGTCTCTTTACTAGCTGCATCTCCGTTATTGATAATTCTAAACTTCATCGATGAATTCATTGTTTCATTATATGTGAAAGTACAAGACTTTAAACCGGCCGTACAATTATCAATCTTTTTCCATACGCCACTTTCGTCCATATATTGATATTCTTTAATAGTTAGATTTAATATTCCAAAATACTGGTCATTTGCTTCGATCGTAAGTCTAACTGCCGAAGACCAAGTACCCGGTACATAATCAGTTCCATTCTTAACATTAACAAAACTTAACTTAGGTGCTGAGTTTTGATAAATATGAACATTGGTTTGAATGGTTTGACTTCCATACTGATAGAAAGCTACTCCATCTTGAGCAGTTGTCCCAATAAATGAATTTATATTATTAGGATAGATAATATCTTTATCATCAACCGGTAATGAAGCTATTATTTTACCTGTACTATCTTTTTTAACGATACTTTTAGTAATACCTAATTTACTTTTTATGTAATCGATACTTGCATTAAGTGGTATGTATATATCTGCCGGAGGTGGCGACATTTCAACAAATATATTATCGTTAGTAAGCCACGCAGGATGACAATATTTATAATCATTTACATCGGTTTGATACTGATCTTCCGAACAAGTTAAACAGCTCGTATATTCAAATTTTTTATCAGCTGTTTTAACTGCAACTATATAACTATCCGTTGAACAAGGTTTCTTTTTGTAATCAATTAGAGCATCCATCTTTTTAGCCTGAACTAAAACAGGTACTTTAATAATCCTTGTCTGAAATACTCCAACTGGTCTAAGACGCCTATTATCATTTATATAGTCTTTACCTACTTTTTGAACAGTATCTTGTAATTTACTGTAGTAATCTTTTCTAAATCCTGCCAAAATTCTACTAAAAGTTGGTATTGCTATCAATAAAATTATCGACAAAATGATAACTGTCGATATTATTTCTATAAGTGTGAAGCCCTTGACATTATTATTAATCTTTTTCATACTCTTACCTATTATATTATTAAATAAATTATATCATAAGTATTTGAAAAGTAAATTGAAATCAACAAAAAAAGTGCAATAGCACTTTTTCTATCTCTCCATAATTGATTTACTTGATTCCGTTTCTTTTTCTGCTTCAGTAACAGGTGTTTCTAAGTCAATTATCGTCGACTTTTGATAAAAGATTATACTTAGGTCGAAGTATCTTGGATTTATTTCATTTCCTTCGACAAATTTCATATTATAAAATACTCTATAATCTTTACTGTCTTTATGGGTTGATACACCAAGCTCAGTAGGGGTCTTAGTTATTTTTTCAAGTAAATCTTTGATGATAGCATCATCAACTTTATAATCAATTAAGTTATTTACGATGTTATTAGCATCTTTGACTAATGTTTTAGTTTTAAAGTCATCGCCATCGTATTTTAAATTGACACTCATAGTTTCTACCACTTCCCCATTAAAGGTTAATGATAGGATGTCATCTATTTCTTTTTCGGCAAAAACATTACGCTTTGCATGACATATAAGTGGATCTAAACCGCTTATTACATCATCATTACAACTCGTCTCTTCAAAACCAACTTTGATAAACTCTGTTTTAAATTTCTTATAATCATAAATTATTTTATCTGATTTAGATTGTTTTACTATTTTATATTTTTGTTCTGCTGGTTTTTCGCCTGCTTTGTCAGCTTTCTTATTACTGAACAGCTTAGGTAAAGCAAAAACTAAAATAATTATTGCAACTACGATCAATAAAATATAAATCAATACTTGAATCTTTTTATTTTTCATATATCCTCCTATGAATATTATAACATATACAAATCAAATTAAAGTTTATTTTTGAGCTTTTTCAAAGTAGCGTTTAGCTTCTTCTTTGATTTTTTCAGTTCCTTTAGCCATCGATGTGTCATTAGAAGTATCTATGTAGTTTCTAGCTGTAAGATAATAACCTAATGTATCAGTATTAGCTATTTTAATTCTTTCATCATCGAGTTCAAACTTTAATTTTACTCTGACGTAAGTAGCTTTATTTTTAAAGTTATCAAGTTCTTTGTCCATAGCTTTTATTGCTTGACAGCGATATCCAAAGAATTCATTTTCATTTAATTTGACGTTGCTTTCTCCCTTGTACATATCAGTAACAAGAGTCAAAATATAGTGATATCTAATCAGATAAAAATTTTTTAGTTTGATATCTATTAAATTATTATCACTATCGATATCGATTTTGTAATCAAGATTATCAATATACATATCATATATCTTTTGATAACTGTTGTGGGCTATTTCGATGCACTCTCTAGTTTTCGAATTAGCGATAGCTGATTCTGGTATATAAGCTAAGATGTTTTTGTTACTAAAAGGAAAACTATCGCTATTAAATTCATTTGAGAATTCATAATAATTATACTTTAATTTAAAGTCTTCGATTACTACATCTTTAGCAGTCATATCTTTTATTAGATTGATAACTTCATCTTTAATTAAGTTTTTGTCGTATGAATTAGTTGTTTTAGACTTAAAGCTTTTACTGAATTCTAATATCCCTATGACTAATATAATAGCAATAAGAATAATTAATACTTTTTGTTTATCAATTTTTTTGAACATCTTTGTAAATCTTTTCTGCCAACGGTTTCATAACTGCTTCAATCTCATCGTTTCCTCCAAGTTGCATAATATAAGTCATTCCTGAAAGAGCGTTTCCTAATAAACTATAATCTTCAAGGATAAATTTATCACCATCAAATTTATAATTTACTTTGACGTTTAAGTTCTCACCTTTGTTAAACTCATCCGTGTTTTTATTCATTGCTTTTAAAGCTAGACACCTATTAGCGAAAAACACTTCTTCACCAAGAGCCGACTTATCTTCAATATCTGCCATTATTAAATCGCTAACTTTGGTTAAAACATTGTGATAATGACGAAGTTGATAGACTTTGATCGTTAAGGATGCTTCTTTCTTTGTTTCATCAATCGATACTTTGTAATCTAAGGCCTTTTTGTAGGCTTTGATTAAATCATTGTAGTTGACATCAACAAAAGCTAGACATGCCTGTTGTTCAGTATCTGGTGAGGAAATTTTTGCTTTATAAGTAACAATTGTTTTCTCAGCAAACGGTAAATATGCGTCGCTGAAATAATCGACATTGTATTTAGTATTGAAAGCTTCGGGTGAAGCATCTTTAGTTAATAGATCATCGATCAATAGTTTTAAAGCTGCTTCGACCTTCTGACTTTCTGTTTTTGTATTAGGTTTAGTAATTTTGGAATCTTTTAGAAAGAAGACTCCTACTCCTATTAAGATTAAACCTAGAATAATTATAAAAATTATTGGTATTTTTTTGTTTTTCATTATACTGAACATCCTCCATATCCTGACTGGTTAATAATTGCCGCTCCAGTCGTTGCTATTTTACCTTTTAACCTAAAGTATAGTTCCGTATGTCTAGTTACATAGTAGCCACTAGTCGTTGCTGGAGCAGGTGGTGGTGCTCCAAAATTATAAGCATACCATGGACCAAAACCTCCCGGATTCGTTCCTGCTAAATCACCGTAATAGGTTGCAACCACGGCACCACTTATAACCCAGTGTACTGTCATTTCTGTTGTTATCCATCTCGATGGGTTTTGCGCCTGTGTTGTGTAAAAGTAAACACCGTTTACACATGTCGTTAACTGTTGGGCATATATTGTTGCGTTAGGTTCGACAAGACAAGTTTGGGTGTTACATGCCTGACTTTGCGTCGAAGTACTGCAGGTTGCTCCATTATATGTACTTTTTGTCGTTACTGATCTTGTTTGCGTTCCGCCACCACAAGATGCACTACAAGCACCCCATGCACCATAACTTGTCGTTACTGACGAACAGCACGATTGTGTATTACAAGCTTGAGAGTAACTGGTATTTAAACTTGCTGGGCAGGCAACACCGGTTGCCGTATCTTTTTTCGTGACGGTACAAGTTTGTGTTCCGCCGCCACAGGATACGCTACAAGCAGCACAAGTAGTTGTGTTGTTAACATAGTTGGCACTCCATTTCGCATAAAGGGTTACATTTGCGGTAAGAGCGACGGTCGCTCTATCACTATAAACAACAGCACCAGCGGCACTTGTTGCCCAACCATCAAATTTATAACAGTTGTTAGTGTAAGCTTCGGCAGGAAGAGTACAGGTTTGACCAATACGGCAGTTAAGAGCTGCCATTGTTCCGGTTCCGCCGTTAGCATTAAAACTAACGGTGTAAGGATTACCCAGCCATTGTGCTCTAAAGACAAAGTTTAAGTCTGTTCCCGCTAAAGCTGCGGTCATTCCTACAACATTGCTAGCATTGTAAATTGTTCCATTCTCCCCGAGCCAGCCAGTGAAGCTATAACCCGTCCTAGCCGCCGCGACAGCCGGGACTGTAATATTAGTTCCGGTATCGACCGTCTTCCAAATGCTTCCTTGTTGGAAGGTTTGATCTTGGTAAAGAGTGCTTCCCGACCAAGTTACAGTCCCAAGACGTGTTCCTCCATTTGGAAACATATATGATGTTACTCTATATTCTTGTGTCTCTGGAGCAGTGAAGTATACACCATTATATTTATTTGGCGCCAGACCAGAAATTAGCGTTCTTGTACTCCAAGTCCACCCTGCTGCAGGATATACATAAGTAGCTAAGCTATACCCATTGGCTTGAGCTGTGGCATCGACATAACCCGCTGTATCCAAATAATATGGTGCATTGGCATTCATATTTATAGATTGGGTTCCAAAGCCATAGAGATTGGAGGTTCCTCCACTAAATCCATGAAGAAGATATATATAATTTACACGTTGAACCCAGTTAGCAGTCATAGTTATTACTCCATTATGGGTTGCTGTAAGATTTGTGACGTTAGCTAAATCAGCATAAGTCTTACCACCCGAACTCCAGTTGTTAAAACGATAATCAGTTCTAGCAAAAGTGTTAGTTCGAAGGGTACAACCAGTTCCATAAGTACAGGTTGTTCTAGCCATCGTACCACTAGTTGCACCATTAGCTGCATAATCGATGAAATAAGTGTTGGCAAGCCATTTAGCATAGACAACTACCGCTCCGGTACCTGTTGCTGTAATGCCCGTAACTCTATTTGTAAAAGCTGCTTCTTTATACCATCCATCAAAACGATATCCTGTTCTTGTTGGACTGGCAAAGGTAATAGTATCTCCATATGTATATGATCCTGGATTGGTAGATGGATTAGTTCCGCCGTTTAAGTTATATGTAATTGTATAACTACTGCGACTCCAGATAGCATAAAGATTGATCGTTGCATTATGAGTCGAACTTAAGTTACTAACGGTGGCACTGTTGTTGTGAGCAACCACTCCTCCATTAGTTAAAGACCATCCCATGAAATTATTTCCCGTTCTAACAAAAGCATTAGCTCGAAGAGTACAAGTTGCGTTGTAAGTACATTTCGTATTAGCCATCGTACCTGACGTATTTCCAGCACCATTATAAACAATGGTATAGGTGTTAGCTGTCCACTGCGCTGTTAAAGTTTTGTTCCCAAGATCGGTTGCCGTGATACTAGCTTTAACCGATGTTCCATCATGCCAGCCAGCAAAACGATATCCCGTCCTCGTTGGGTTGGTAAACGATGATACCCCAACACCATAGGTATAACTAGTTGGGTTAGTAACGGTTGTTCCACCATTTGAATTATATGTTAATGTATATATATTTGCGGTCCATCTAGCAAATAGACTGTAAGTATTAGATGTTGTTGTAAGCACTGTCGTAGCAACCGCCTTCGTTCCACCAGTTGTTGGCGTTGTAAACCATCCTTGGAAAGTATGTCCAGTACGCGCTGGCGTAGGAAGAGTTCCAAGGGCTTTATTATATTGATAAGTTGTCGTTGCATATAAGGTTGTCGAAGTTGGCGAATAAAACTTAACTGATATATCGCGTAAAATATTTATGTTTGCGCTGGCTGTATTATAGTTACCAACAGTATCGTAGCATTTCAGCATGATGCTGTAGCTTCCCTCATCGGTTATCGTATGAATTGTTCGCCAAGGTGCAACGTTTGCAGTAAGTGTCTGTGTAACAACAGGTTCATTTGGATTTGAGCTAGTGATATAAAGTTCTGCTTTAGACATACTACTTAACGGAAGTCCTTCATACTGCGGATCATCTGCCGAGTATCTAATGGTCACTTGATTAGTGTTGATGTAAGCACCTGTATATGCACCGCCACTTCCATCAATCATGTTTATATTACAATTTGGCACTGAAGCATCTATTTTGAAGCTATAAGCTGCCGTTATTTTACTTGTCGATCCTCCCGCTACGATAATCCTATATCGGTAATTTCTAACCATCGTCGTATTATAGTTGATCGTACAAGAAGTAGATTCCGCTGGACAAGAAGTAATTTTTGTCCAAGTGCCTTTCGCAACATCATATACTTGATATTCTGAAATCTTTAAGTTTAAGATATTAAAATATTCATCGTTGGCTGCCAGTATTACTCTAACTCCTGAAGTCCAGGTTCCTGCTGTATAAGGAGTTCCATTTCTTATGTTAGTCATCGTAACTTTAGGTGCTTCATTTTGGAAGATATGAACATTCGTTTGAATCGTCTTTCCTCCATAATTATAAATAGCTTGTCCTGAAACAGCTGTTGTACCAACAAAACCATTGATATTTTCTGGCAGGATAACATCTTCATCATCAACCGTAAGAGCAGCAATAATCTTGCCACTACTGTCTTTTTTAACAATCTGTTTCTTTATTCCTAATTTTTCTCTTATGTATGCCATATTTGCATTTATAGGAATATAAATATCTTTTGGCGGGGTAGACAATTCTATAGATATATTATCATTGTTCTTCCACGCTGGGTGACAGTATGGACGATCTTTAAGAGTCGTTGTATAACTATCTTCCGGGCAAGAAAGACAACTTTCATATTGATATTTTTTATCTGCCGTTTTAATAACTATCGCATAGCTTGTATTAGAACAAGCTTTCTTACGATAGTCTACTACTTTATCTATTTTTTTATCGGTCTCTAAAACTTTAGTTGTAATAACATAGGATTCAAAAACTCCTGAAGGTCTAAGTCGGCGATTATCATTTATATAATCTTGACCACTGGTTTTAACAGTCTTTTGTAATTTCTTATAATAATCTGTCCTAAATCCATTTAGTAAATTTCCAATTGCAGGTACTGCAATTAATAATATTATCGATAGTATAATTACTGTCGATATGATTTCTACTAGGGTAAAACCTTTATCATTTTCGAGCTTCCTATTAAACATATAATGCCTCCTACCCTTATACTAAATATATTATCATAAGTAAGTATATTTTTAAAGGAAATAAAGAAAAAAAGATAATCTTTTTAAGACTATCTTTATCGTTTTTAATAGTTGTCTGCTCTAAGTTCCATATAACTTTTAGCATGTTTACAAACAGGGCACTCATCTAGTGCTTCTTTTCCTACATAAACATGACCACAGTTACGGCATAGCCAAACTCTTTCGTCATCTCTTTTGAAGACTCTTCCATCTTCGATATTAGCAAGTAGTGCTCTATATCTTTTTTCGTGATGAGCTTCGACTCCTGCGACCCCTTCGAAGTCTTTAGCGATTTCTTCAAAACCTTCTTCGCGAGCTTCTGCAGCCATCTTTTTATACATGTCAGTCCACTCATAATTTTCACCATCAGCGGCATCGTTTAAATTTTGAATAGTACCCGGAACACTTCCACCATGAAGATACTTAAACCAAAGTTTTGCATGTTCCTTTTCGTTTCTTGCTGTTTCGTCAAAAAAAGCTGCTATTTGCTCATAACCATCTTTCTTAGCTTGAGATGCATAATAATCATACTTAGTACGAGCACTAGCCTCTCCTGCAAAAGCAATCTTTAAATTTTCTTCTGTTTTAGAACCTTTTAATTCCATATTTTCCTCCCTTTATGAAAAATTATTTTTTCAACACTAAAATTATATCATTCTATATCTAAATTTTCAATCTCGACTATTTCGTTTTCTACTTCGATTTCCACTTTACTAATAGCTTCGAACTTTTTACTGATTTTTTCACTAGTTAAATGAACATTTTCGACATCTTTATTAACGGTTTGAATAGCCTTAGCTAAATGATCCCATCTTTCACGATAACGTCTAAATTCAATTCCAAGTTTATTTAACTCTTCATGAATAATCGAAGTATATTTGTCTCTTTCGATATTTTTCAGGATCATTTGAATAACGGTAAGGGTCGATATCAAAGTAGTTGGGGATGTTATCCATACCTTCTTCTTATAAGAGTAATCGATAATATCTTGATGATAAGCATTAAGCTCGGCAAAGATAGCCTCGGCCGGGAGAAACATGATCGCTTGATCACTGGTTTCACCTGGCACTATATACTTACTAGCAATAGCATCGATATGTTTTTTTACATCTGATTTAAAAGCTTTTTCAAATTGGTTACGTGCTTCAGGCGAAAGTTTTTTATCGACCATTTGCTGATAGTTTTCAAGCGGAAACTTAGAGTCAATCCCTATTGTTCCAAGCGGTTCGGGAGCAAATAAAATCGAATCGACCATCGTCCCGTTTTTAAGTTGATATTGGAGACGATAGATAGTATCGCTTTTTTCACCAAAGACACTGCTTAGGATATGTTTTAAATTAACCTCACCAAAGATACCACGACTCTTCTTATCGGTTAAGACCGTTTGAAGAGAGACGATATCATGTGAAAGAGTTTCAATCTTCTTTTGGGCTTCATCGATACGAGTAAGTCTTTCTAAAATATTATTAAATGTCTTGTTACTCTTTTCAAAGTTTTGATCAAGACGAGCATTAACGCGATCATTTATTTGTAGTAATCTGTTTTCCAACTTTTCATTTAACTTATCGAAATCACCTGAAAGACTTTTGTTAAAGTCCGTTTTAAAGTTATTTATTTCCTTGCTAATGTTAAACTCAAAGCGTCCAAGACGCTCTATCGTATCTTTTTCATCTTTCTTATCGATGAAAAGTTTAACTAAAACTATTATATTAATTAATAATATAACAGCGATAATTACTAAAGTTGCTATTTCCATGTTTTCTCCTTATTCTAAATCCATTTTTTTACTTACTATTTTAGATAATGCATAAGCTGTTACCAGCATAAAGCCAATAAGGGCCATAACTTTGATGTTTTTTAAACTATCTATAAAGTTCTTTCCCACAAAAACCCAAAAATAAATGGTAAATATTTTTGAAATAAGTATCGCTGAGATAAATTTAAGCTGCAATATTTTATTTACTCCGCACAAAGCATTTACTAAACTAGCAGGTGTAAACGGAAGTGATAGTAGCAAAACTAAATGAGAGAATTTAACTTTCTTCATTCGTTTACTAGCTTTGATCCTCTTTTCACTTTTAGCTATTATCTTATCGTAGTACTTAGCTAAAAAATATCTAAAAACATAATAAGAAATTATACAACCCATGACTGTGGCCGTATACGAAACAATATAGGCTACAAAGGGCCCGAACGCTTCGACGTTCATGGCGATAAAAACACCTAAAGGTAAGATTGGCAAAATCGATTCTAAAACAATTAGAAAAAAGCCCGCTAGCGGTCCTAAACTTGCTAAGTAATTAACTAGAATATTAAATTTTATAATTAGTTCTTCAATCATAAGTCTCCCATTACATTATAGTATATTTTAGGGAAACTATCTATAAGTAATACTAATTATGAAGTCGATAATCACAAACGCAAAAAGAATTAGTGATATCCAGGCTCTCTTTTTATATGGATATTTCTTACTATAGTTAAAAAGCCATGGTTGAACAATCAAAGCAAGGAATGTTCCACCGATAGCAAAGTTACGGGAAGCGGCAAAACATACTCTTCCGTTAATGTTCCAATAATCATGACTATAATCCCAAAGAATAATATCAAAATAAGTATCAAGGACATAGTGAGCTATATATTCAACAACAGTCGTTATTATAAAAACGACGATAAAGACAAAGATGATGTTTAGGACATGCTGCCAAAAACTTCTTTTTTTAACGATATTCTTCCTCAGAATATAAATTAATAATATTGCTCCAAAACCATACACAGGTAGATATGGACCAAATAAGAATCCTCTGTTGATAAATTTGTGATCGACAATTAAAAATAGAATAATTTCATAGAGCCAACCAAAAATGGCATATATGAAAAAATAGAAAAAATATTCGACAAAAAAATCTTTAAGTTTTTTCATATGTCCTCCTATTAATATTCTATTTTATATTAATAGATTTGTAAACAATTGACTTTTATTATAATTAATATATAATTTTGATAGGTGATAATATGGCAACATCAACGATTCTTTTATTTTCGTTAAAGATATTTTTAATTAGAATGGTCGACGTCAGTTTGGGAACTTTAAGAATGGTAATTACAGTCAAAGGAAAAAGTTTTCTGGCAAGCACAATCGGTTTTTTTGAAGCAGCTATTTGGTTTTTAATAGTTAAACAAGCTATTAATACCAATATAAACAGTCCTTTTATCGTTATCGGTTATGCTGGGGGATTTGCTTTTGGCACATATATCGGAGGATTTTTAGCCAAAAGGCTTATAAAAGGATCATCTAGTGTTCAAGTAATTACTGATCACCCTGAACTTGTCCATCTTTTAAGAGCTAAAGGATATGGTGTTTCACAGATTGCAGTCAAAGGAAAAGAAGATGTAAAAAAAGATATGCTTATTATCGAAGTTAAAAATCATAGTGTACAAAAGTTAAAGAAGTTTATTAGAGAAAACGATCATGATGCCTTCATTGTCGTAACTGATAGTAGACTCGTCGCTAACGGATATGTAAAATAAAAAGAAGACATCCATTTAGGATGTTTTCTTTTGTTCTGCGAGATAGTCATCGTATCTAACCATGCGATCATTTATTCCTTCTTCTTTTATTTCGATAATGCGATTAGCAACTGTTTGAGTAAACTGGTGGTCGTGTGATGAGAATAGAACTTCACCAGAGAACTTTATAAGACCGTTATTTAGTGAGGTAATACTTTCTAAATCTAAGTGGTTGGTTGGTTCATCCATAATAAGTAAGTTAGGAGATTCAAGCATCGCTTTTGAAAACATACATCTTGCTTTTTCTCCACCTGATAAGACTGGAACTTTCTTAAAGACTTCATCTCCCGAAAATAACATTCTACCAAGAAAACCTCTTAAAATGGTTTCATCTTTAACGTCGTAATAATTACCTATCCACTGCATAATAGTACTGTCATCATAAAAATATGATGTATTATCCGTTGGAATATATGACTTATGAACCGAAGCTCCCCAGGTAATAGAACCACTATCGGCTTCTAGTTCACCCATAAGAATTTTAAAGAGAGTCGTTTTAGCAATGTTGTTACTTCCGACAAAAGCTATCTTGTCTCCCTTTTGAACAATGAAACTAACATTGTTTAAAATCTTTTTACCCTCGACCGTCTTGCTTAGTTTTTTAACAACTAAGACTTCTTTACCAGATTCTTTTTCTGGTTTAAAATCGATGTATGGATATTTTCTAGATGACGGAACAATCTCTTCAAGCTCGATTTTATCGAGTATTTTCTTGCGCGATGTCGCCTGTTTTGACTTAGATGCATTAGCCGAGAAGCGAGCAATAAACTCTTGAAGTTCTTTGATTTTTTCTTCTTTTTTCTTATTTTGTTCTTTGACCTGTCTTGCTGCTAACTGGGATGATTCATACCAAAAATCATAATTACCGGTATAAAGTTTCATCTTGTTATAATCGATATCGACAATATGAGTGCAAACTTTATTTAAAAAGTGTCGATCGTGAGATACAGCAATAACCGTGTTGGGATAGTCAATTAAAAACTCTTCTAGCCAGTTAATCGCATCGATATCTAAGTGGTTGGTTGGTTCGTCTAATAGTAATATGTCAGGGTTGCCAAATAGAGCTTGAGCCAGTAATACTTTGACTTTTTTAGGATTTGGCAATTCCTTCATTAAAAGCTCATGACTTTCTTCTTCGATACCGAGATTGTTTAAAAGGATTGCTGCTTCACTTTCGGCTTCCCAACCATTAATTTCTAAAAATTCTGCTTCCAATTCAGCCAGCTTCATCCCATCAGCATCGTTAAAATCTTCCTTACTATATAGGATATTTTTCTCTTCCATTATTTTAAAGAGTCTAGCGTTTCCCATGATAACAGTATCGATCACTCTTTTTTCATCAAATTCATAATGGTCCTGCTTTAAAATAGCTATTCTCTGTCCCTTAGGAATAATAACTTCTCCGTGAGTTGTATCTATCTCTCCCGATAGTATTTTTAAAAATGTTGATTTACCAGAACCATTTGCTCCGATAATACCGTAGCAATTACCTGGTGAAAATTTAACGTTAACGCCCTCGAAGAGAATTCTCTTTCCAAAACGTAAACTTACATCGACAACTTGTAACAAAACACTCGCCTCCAATCAAGTTTTAAGTTTACAATAAAAAAGAAAAAAGTCAAGCAAGCTTGACTTTAATTTATTTCATTTAAATACTTTTGACCCAGCATTCTTTCATCTGGTTTAATCATGTATACACCATATTTTTCATTATCACTGATATTTAGACCAGCATTTTTTCGGCCAATTACTTTTTTATCGACTGTTTCTACTCCTCTACCAGAATCGTAATAGTATACTCCGTCATCTAGATAAACGAGATTAAAGACACGAGGAAATTCATAATAACCAAAGACTAAATCACTGCGCACATCTAATCTCCTCATCAAAATCTGACTAGCTTTAGCAGCACCTATATGATTAGTTCTACCATCTAATAGGGCCGAAGTTGCCGTACTAGTAATCCTCGTCTCACCAGCTGGTATTTTATTTTTAGAGATCCAATTATAAACTGCCACTTCTTTAGCATAATCTGTTTTTATATCTTTCCATTTATAATACAAATCATCTAATTTTCTAAGTAATCTTTTTTCATAAAAATCAATTATTACTTTACTATCAACAATATAATTATTTGTTATCTTCATTTCATATACGTCATAACCTGAAAAAGTATAATCAGATAAATAAAATAATTCTGGATGATCCATCGACATAACTTTATATATCATCTCGACATTTACTTTCATTGTATCTATTTCTTGACCTTTAAAGTAATCATAACTAACAACAAATTCTTTTTCTACCTTTTTAATAACATTAAGCCACTCCATATAAGCTTTCTTTTGATTTTCATCTAGAAGTTTTTCATAGAATCTACCATCAGATGCATATAAATCATTAACATAATGAGGAGAGGACTTATCTACTTGAAGATTGGGATCAATTGCCTTAAAGAATTCTTTATAGGTCCAAAAACCAATATAGATAATTAAGATAATTATTAATATACTTAATAAAGATTTAAAAAACTTCCCCCTTGTTTTCTTACTTCTTATATATAAATCCTGTTGTCTTCTAAATTTTTCTAACTCTTTAGTTTGAGCTAGAGGGTCATCCCCTCCATATCTAATATAATCAGGGGTTTTAAACTTATCGTATTTATTATTTCCTTCATTCATATTATCACCTAATATAATTGTATATCTTTTTTGTAAAATAACAAAGAAAAAAGACAAAACGCTTTAGCACTTTGTCTCTTCTTCACAAGTGATGTCTAGTACTTTATTCATATTATCGATAAGTACTTTCATAAGTTCTTCTTTTTGTTCTTTAGTTAATTCTAGATACGGATCTTCTTGTGAATCAACTGTTCCTTTATGAACATAGATTACTTTCCCTTTAGATACAAAGATTAAAGTTGGAGCAAATATTCGTTTAGTTCCTGTTTCAATCTTTTGGCCATCTTCACTAGTTAATGTATAATCATCTAAATGATTTGCTAATTTTTCGACTAGGGCGTTATAGCCTTTAGTACCATTTGATTTTAAAACTGCTTTGCCATTTTCATCTAGTTCATATGAATTTCTTTCGTTTAGAATGTTCATATACAGTATCTCTTTGATTCCTGCCTCTTTAGCACTTTCGAGTAAGACCGGAACTAGCGTTCGACACCATGGACATTCTGGAAATCCAAAGTAGATTATGGCATCTTTCTCTAAGGCTTTATCAATTTCATCATAATTAGCATATTTGATACGTTCAGCATTCTTAAGTTTTAGACTGCTGTATGTTTTACCCGACTGAGTCTTAGATTCATTTAATGCTTCATACTCTTTGACAAAGGGAAGAGGCGATTTAGTTTCTTTAGCACAAGCCGTGACAATAAAGGCCACAAGAATTAAGATTAATAATTTTCTAATCATTGGCTTCGACCTTTGTAATAGTATTTATTTTGTCTCCTTCAAAGTAAGTGATTTTTATAACTTCTCCACTTCTTAAGAATGGAAGAATAGCTTCACCAGCTTTAATTGGAGCCTTATACTTTTTATTTTCATTATCTAGAATGTAATATGAAGTTTCTCCGTCATTTGAAGCTGAGTTTATTTGCTTAACCGTGATTTTAGAAACTAAGTTCTCACTAGGAGAAACAGTATCTTTGCGACCACTTAAGTAGTTAGTAGCTGCTTGTTCAATTCCTTCACTAGCACTAGTAACAGTAACATTTTGATAGTTTTGAACATCGACGAAAGCATACATTTTGACAAGACCAGCATTATCTTTTAATGATATTAAATAGGTAGGTTTTCCTTTTAAATTAATTAGTAGCGGGAACGTAGAGCGATACTTCATCTGTTGCACTTGCCCTTCGGCACTAGACATAGCCGAGAACTCTTCAGCACCAGCAACCTTATAGTAACGTGTTTCTTTAGTTCTTAGATTAGTTAAAATAAAACCGATATTAGATTCATCTCTAACAGCTGATGTTATACCTGTGTATAAGTATACATCGTCATTCATAACGACATAATTGTATCCTTCGGTTGTCTTAACGACATTCTTTTGACCGAAAATTGAGTTAAAATATCCTCCGCGATATGAACCCCAGTCGTTAGTTTGAGATAAAACAAGTTCCGATGTAAAGACGTGATCAACCCAAGTTGGGACGTCTTTAACTTTATGTTTAACACTTGTTCCATCCGCTGGATTAAAGATAATTAAACTACTGATTTCTTCTCTCATACCAACAGCTGTATAGGTTTTAACTGGGATTATCCAGTATGGATTACCCTCATCGTCTACTTCGAATGAAATTTCTCCAAAGATATCAAATGGATATGAAAAACGAAGTTTGCGATATAAGTCTTCACCAAATATAGCACTAGGCATGTATTTCATACCTTTATCAAGCTTTACAAGGCTGCTTTTTCCGGTAGTTGAATCAACCATTATATATGCTTTGATTCCATCTTTACGATTAGTAAAGTATTTGATGACATCTGAGTATTCTAATGGTGTAACTCTGACAATCGTATCTTTATAATTGATCTGTGTGTATAAATTAGATACATCAAACTGTGATACAAGTTCTGGTAACTCCCCCATTACTCTATCACCAACTTTTCTAGTTGACGCCTTATCAAGTAGCGGTATCTTAGCAAAATCTACTTCGGCTACTTCTTCGGCGAAGTCTGTTCCTTCGTCAATAGTAATACGTTTAGAATAAGTTTTTGCATTAAATACTGGTGAGGCAATAAAATTGATTAGCATAATCACCAAAATGATTGCGGGGATGACTAAAACAATTCTAAAACTGCGCGGCATCGGTGCTGGCGTTTTAGTTTTTGTTTTTTTAGCATCAAACAAGGCCGCTCCTTCAAATATTGATGCTGATATTCCATAGATGAATAAAAAGAGCGATATAAACACCCAAAACTCTGGACTATGTAAGTTCATCGGTGGTAGTAAGAAGTAATAATAAGCTGTCATTAATACCACAGTAATGAGAAATGACTTGATTGAAAATGAACAATTTTTTTGATTTTTTTTCATAAATTCCTCCTGGCTTTAGTTTAGCTTATTGGTTAAATTAGAGCAACAAAAAGATAGCTAAAAGCTATCTTTTTTTATCAGTCAATCATCTTTGCGTGGATGACTAATCGTTTTTCTGCTCCCTCATAACATGTAGACAAAGTGAGAATTTTATCTTTAGCTCCGACTTCGACTGCAAAGTTATGAATACTGCGATTTCTAAGTTTGTTGAAAAAATCGACTCTTTGATTATCGTTATAAAAATTATTGTATAAATAATCATCGGTTGCACCGATTGTATAAATAGAAAATATTTTCCAGTTATGAGTTTCAGCTGTCGTATTGAAACTTATCACCTGATTAGCAGGATTTGTGTACCACGATTTCTTTAACACATTTTTAAGTGTACCAAACATAATGCCGTTGTTAGTTCTATGACCATATATAATAGTATTTTGATCCATCTTAGCTTTTTTGTTACGATAATCCATAAATATCCAACCATAGATATTTCTTTTTTTGTAAAAGTTGCGGTTTAGATAATAGATATTATCTTTGGCCTGTACGACCGGGTAATCAACTTTACTGCCATTTACTTTTAGCCAGCCTACCGTGTCTTCGTTTTTACTTATTAAGCTATCCCAAACTTTTTCAAGTTTTTGAAAATAAATATCATAAGAAGCATCGTGTGGAAGTTCAGTACCACTAGCTTCAGCGGCCATGATTGCTTCCTGGGCATCCATTTCGCTATCGATAGCTGCTTGAATACCACTCATTTCATCACCAATTCCTTGAGTTACTTGGTCTATTTTTTTGCTAGCTTTGGCATCCTGTCTTTCCTTGTAATTAAATACGCTTAGTAAAAGTAAAATAATAACTATTGCAATAATTAGTATCGCTCTAAATAAACTAAGATTAAACTGTTTTAAGAAGTATTTGCTTTTGTGTTCATTCTTGTAATCAATTTTAATTCTGACTTTGTTGTTCTTAAAATACCGAGCATGGCTTTTTTCTAACTGATTTACAAGCGAGATAACATTCTCATTTTCAATATGTTTAATTTTAATCAAAACGTTTTGAGCATTATTTCTGTTCAAATAAGCGATAATAGTCGTTACTAGATTGTAATCGTAATAGTGAAACTCTATCAATCTTATTCTATTATTGATTCTAAAAAATGATGCTATGTCTTCGAGATCTGTGCTACTTGGTTTTTCAGCGATGATTATCTTACGACAATAATATATTTCATCGAAGCTTTCTAATTTATTAACCTTCATAAAGGGACTGTAGAACATCTCTTTTTGACGTAGCTTTATGGTTTTATTATATTTGTGATCTAAACTATCAAACATAAACGGAGGCATCGAAAAACATTCGACTTCTTTAAGATGTTCAGCTAAGGTTAAAGCCTCGTATGTTTCATAGTTAATGTTTACATCTTCTTCGATAGTTACTTTACTTAGTATCGGGATATCTTTTGTCAATTTAAGAACTAGTGGAGCTATATTTATTTTCTTTATGACAAGTTCTTTTATATTCTTTTTAGCAACAATCAGATTTAAAAAACTAGTCATAGTGTACATGTTTTTAGCAATATATATATCGCTAAAATACATAGTTTCGACATCGATAACATTAGTGTTATTTAAATTAACTTTTTCTTCGATAAAGTTTACTGTATCAAATATAAGCTTTTTATCATATGTTATTATCGATATCTTTGACATATAGTACTCCTATTCTATATATAGAATAGCATAATTCTTTTGAAACTTAAACATTTATTTGTGTTTGCACCGGCTGTCAAGTGAAGTGTCTATTTACAGAAACTTTTGCTTTTTTACTTTCACTTGTGTAAATTGGTGTGTTAGACTTTACTTATGTGTTAGACTTTACTTATAGGAGGAGAATAGAAATGAAAGGGAAAAAAATATTAGCGACTTTATTTGCTATCGGATTATTCTTTGGAGGAACATTTATAGTAAAAGCTGTGCCAAATGTCAATTTGCATGAATATATTGTTGTTCCAGAGTTGGTAGTAGATAAGCAATTAGAATTCTTAGCAGCTAAAGACATTGAAGGAACACCTGAAATAGAAGGGATTGATATGGTCGGCGTTGCACCGGAAGATGTTATACGACAATACGAAGTTGTGGCTTTAACAAAAGCTAAATTTGATGAAATCAAAGCAGCTGAAGAAGCATATGAAGCAATTAAGGATGATTCTACCGCTACTACAGAAGAAATTGATGCAGTTAAAAAAGCGTTAGAAGCTGTTATCGCCGCAGAATGTGATAACTTAGTTACAATACCAAATCAATATTTTACAATTACAAAAGACAGTCTTAACTGGATTGATTGTGAGCAAACAACAACTTATACACTTGTTTTCTTCAGATTAACTGTAGAATCTACAATTTATGACGGTTATAAATTACAAGAATTAAAAGATCCAGAAGTTTGTGAAGCACCTACTCCAACACCTGTAACAACACCAAATCCAAAAACTGGTATCGCTAACCCTTACGTCCTAGGTGGTGTCAGCACAGCAATTACTGCTACAGCACTTATGGTAAGTCGTAAGAAAAGATATATTTAATTCAGAAAAAAAGGTATTGTACGATACCTTTTTTTTAATGCAAAAAAAGGTGTTATCACCTTTTTAAATGTAAACTTTCTCACTATCGTGTTTAGCATCATCCTTGAGCATATACTTTTCATCTTCGATAACTACACCTGCTGCTAGGGAAGCAGCTACATCAATAATTCTTTGGTTTCTCGATCCTCTAAAAGGTGCTTCAAAACTTTTTAGAGCTATTAAGAATCTACCATCTATCAGTCTATCAATTTCCTTGAGAAAATCGATGATGACTGGTTTTTCTTTGGCCATGTGCATTAGCTCTTCGTATCGATAACCTGTGTAGCACCAGACATTTAGTCCCTTTTTATGACTATACTTAGCTATTTCAAGGCAAGCTTCGACTTGCTCTAAAGGGTCGCCACCAGATAATGTTATTCCATCGTGACCTTCTAGTGTATCTATTTCTCGTTTTATAGCAGAGATATCAATCATTTCTCCAGCAGTATAGCTATGAGTGCTAGGATTATGACAAGAAGGGCAGTTATGCGGACATCCTTGCGTCCACACCACTGCCCTAAGTCCTTCACCATCGACTATACTGTCCTTTGTCATAGGACCAGATAATCTAATTTTCATTATAGATATATGTCGTTAATGCCAGAATGTTTAACACGATCATGCTCTTCAGCTTTTTTTCCGTTGTTGAAGCGATCGACTGTTCCAACTAGATATCCAGTAATTCTACGGATTCTTTCGAAACCTACTCCCTCTCCAACCATTTTTGCGCTTTTTACATCTTTTTCTGTTTTCATAATAATCCTCTCCTTCTTTATATTATTACAAATATTTAATTACATTCCACAAGATCTTCCTCGAGTAGAGAGCCGTTCCATACTTACTCCCTCTCCTTCTTTACGGCCACAACCTGGACATACATCTTTAATGACTCCGATGTATCCACAGACCGGATCTCTATCGACCGGGTGATTTATTGCTCCATAACCAATGCCTGATTCCTTCATAATTCTGACAACCTTTTCAAAGGCATCAAGATTTTCGGTGGTATCACCATCGAGCTCAATATAGCTTATGTGTCCTGCATTAGTAAATGCATGATATGGTGCTTCTAAATTTATTTTGTTTTTAATCGTGGTCGGATAGTAAACCGGTACATGAAATGAGTTAGTATAATAATCTCTGTCAGTTATTCCTTTAATCTTTCCATAGATAGCTTTATCTATGCCGGTAAATCTTCCCGATAGCCCTTCGGCTGGGGTTGCTAGGCAAGTAAAGTTAAGATTGTACTCTTTGGCAAACTCGTCACACTTTTTACGCATGAAACTTATTATTTCAAGTCCAAGCTTTTGTGATTCTTCACTTTCAGCGTGGTGTTTTCCAGTTAGTGCTTTCAAACACTCAGCTAGACCGATGAAACCGATACTTAAAGTTCCGTTTTTAAGAACCTTTCTAATGCGATCTCCGGCTTTGAGTTTTTCAGCGTCTATCCATAACCCCTGTCCTAGTAAGAAAGGGAAGTTATAACTTTTCTTGCTACATTGATGCTCAAAGCGATCAAGTAACTGATCTTTGACTAGTTCCATAACCTCTTCGAGTTCTTTGTAGAACTCTTTCATATTGGCTTTCGTCTCACCTTGAACAATACCGTGTTTAAGACCAAGCCTAGGTAAGTTAATAGTTGAAAACGATAAATTACCTCGTCCTGGTGTTACCGCTTTATCTTCGTCGATAACGTTCGCTAGAACTCTCGTGCGGCATCCCATATATCCTACTTCTGTTTGATAAGTTCCTTTGTACGCTGCTTTGTTAAACGGCGCATCAAGGAATGAGAAGTTGGGGAATAGTCTTTTTGCTGAAACGGCGCACGCCTGTCTAAATAAATCATAGTTAGGGTCTTCTTTATTATAGTTTATTCCTTCTTTAACTTTGAATATTGAAATTGGGAATATTGGTGTTTCTCCTAGACCTAGTCCTGAATCAACAGCCTTTAGAAAGTTTGTTATAACCATCCTTCCTTCTGGAGTCGTATCGGTCCCAAGGTTAATCGAAGAAAATGGGACTTGTGCTCCGGCACGCGAATGCATCGTATTTAAATTATGAACAAAAGCTTCCATTGCCTGGTAAGTAATACGATTTGTCTTAGCTCTTGCTTTTATCGTTGACATGGTAAAGAGTCTAAGTAACTGTTCATTATCTTTCATAAATCTATCGAATACTGAAATATTGTGATCGATAGAATCCAATTTATCTATTTCTTTAGCAACGGTATCCATATTGATGAATGTTGCAAAACCTGCGTAGTCCATCATATCAGCTAATGTTTGTTTTAATTGCTTGCGATAGGTTTTTAAGACTCCAGGAGCCATGTAATAATCAAAAGCAGGGATACTTTGTCCACCATGTTGATCATTTTGATTTGCTTGAATAGCTATTGCAGCTAAAGCCGAGTATGACATAATGTCATTTGGTTCTCTAAGATGTCCGTGTCCTGTCGAAAAACCATTTTTAAATAGTTTATCTAAATCAATTTGTGTACACGTTGTCGTTCCCATCGGGTAAAAATCCATATCGTGAATGTGTATATATCCTTCATCATGAGCTTCACTGTATTTTTTCTTGATCAGATATGTCTTGGCAAACTCTTTAGAGATAGTTGAACCATATTGAAGCATAGTTCCCATTGCTGTATCGCCATCGACGTTAGCATTTTCTCTTTTAGTATCATCTTCGTTAGATGACTTTAGACCTAGATCTTCGATCGTCTTTAAAAACTTGTGTTTTCGCTTATCATCAAAGAACATTTCACGAGACTGGTTTCTGCGCTCCCTATAAGCTGAGAAAGAATCGTATACTTCTTGATAATTTTTATTTTTTAATTCATCTTCGATAAGATTTTGAATGCTTTCTATTTTAATCCTATCTTCGGCTTCATATTCACTATCAATTCTCTTAAGTACAGCCTGATAAACTTTTTGAACGTCTTTTTCAGTGTATTTAACACCGCCCTCTTCGGAGGAAACATTATTTACACTATCAAATCCCTTCTTGATTGCTACCGCTATTTTAGGTGCATTAAACTCGACTCTTTTGCCATTTCGCTTAATAACATTTAGCGTTTTTAATTTTTCTTCACTCTCCATAATATTTTCCTCTCTGTATTATCATTTTATGAAAAATCAGGACCTAAAGTCAATCGATTTAAGTGAGAAAAACAGCTTGTTTTTTCGTGTTTTTACGCACAACCTTGCTGCATATGGTTTTTAGAGAAAAATAACTTTTGCTAACTTTACAGTTTAAGTATTTTTCTTTTTTTGTCGATTTTATATTTTTGTTGTTTTTACTAACAACTATACTATATAAGGATTTTGTCATTTTTTTCACTTTTATTTTTTTTGAGTTTTTTGCACTTTTATTAATTTTGAGTTTTTCATATTTTTGATTTTTTAAGTTTTTTATTTTTAAAAAGCCCGTAAAATAAAGCTTTTAGAAACTTGCTTTAGTTATTGAAAAAGTGTCAAGAGAAAAAAGAGAGTTGACCATTTTTGGTCACTCTCTTTTAGACAGTATTTAACGAACATTTACTTGCTAGCAATTTTTGCCATGTAATGTCTTACTTTTTGATGCCATAACGGATTTTCAGCATAGACAGGGTTGATACGCTCAGGCGTTGTTAAACCTCTTTTAACGTAGTTTCCATGAAGATTGTATAGAAATTCATCTATTCCCTCTTTTAGGCTGTTAAAGCGCTTGTAATCACCACCACCACCGCATCCAGGATAACCTTTTTGCCCACCGATGTTGTAACACGTTCTAGCTAAGTAGCTGCATGTCCATTCACATCCGGTTTCATGCAAGGATATCGCTAGTGCCATATATGGATCTATTCCCAGCTCTAAACTCTTTGCCGCAAAGTAATGACCTTGCCCAGCTAAAAGACCATTCATCGATCTGTTTAGTTTATCTCCAAGTTCAGCTAGAGTCATGTTGTTGAACACAACAACTCGTTTAGTTTTATTAAGAGCAACAGTTGCTAGGATTTTATTATTTTCTTTTGGAAGAGTTAGTTTAGCACTCTCTCTTCTTATGTTTCGTGAGCTGATGTTAGCCGTTACTTTAGTCATATCATCACTCATGGCAATTGTACTAGTTACTAGTATTATCATTATAAGCAAGACAAATAATACAGCATGTCTTGTTTTCATATTCCACCTCATAAAAGTAGAATAATATTATCATATTTTACTTAATTTTGCAAGTTAGAAGAAAAAAAGAGACTTAGTCTCTTACAATTTGATGTTAAGCGCTATTTCAAACATATCCGAGAATAATATCTCTCTGTCTTTTGGACTTGTTTCTTCTTTACTTACAAAATGATCTGATACAGTCAAAAGACACGCTGCTTCCTTGCCGAAGTAGTCTGCTGTTGCAAATAATGCAAAGGCCTCCATTTCTACGCCGACACAATTATGAGTAGCTGCTATTTCTTTATAGTTTTCTTTACCTTTATAAAAAACGTCTGATGTATATATTCTTCCCTTATTTATTTTAACATCGAGTTCCTTTGCTGATTCTTCTAAAAGAAGATTTAGTTTGGGATTTGATGCTATGACGTTTCTATCATCGTTATTTTGAACTTTAGCAAAAGAAGAGTCAGTGTAAGCTTCTAGGGCCAATACGACATCAAATAATTTTAGTTTGTCACTGTAAGCTCCCATCGAGCCTACTCTAATTATTTTTTCTACCCCATAATCTTTATATAATTCATAAGCATATATACCCATACTAGGCATACCCATACCTGAGGCCATAATCGTAACTTCTTTATCTTTATACTTTCCGGTAAAACCAAGCATTCCCCTGATATTATTAATGCATTTAGGATTCTCTAAAAACTGATGAGCCATATGCTCTGCTCTTTTAGGGTCACCTGGCATGATTACAAGTTTTGCTATATCTCCATTTTTAGCTGCTATGTGTGTACTCATTATTCACTCCTTAATATGAATATATTATATCATATAGTTTGGCAAAGAAAAAAGCACTTCCGTACTCTTAGCTTGTGGTTGTAGATCCAAAAGATGCGTCACTTGTAACTGAACTAGCAACTGCTTCAATTTGAATACCATACGGCTGTTTAACACTCCAAATTATTTGATTTTGTGCAAAAACCAAATGATTGATGTATGCTTGTGCTTCTGCTATTACAGAATCGACAAATGTTTTAAGCGAAGCCTCTAATTTTGCACCCTTAAATCCTTTATTAATATCCGGGCTGGTCATTTTTTTAAGGGCAAGTTCCAAGTTTGTTTTATAATCTTCTAGAGCGGTAACAATTTTTGTACCCATCAAAGGAGTAACTCCAGCTAGTGCTCCTGAGCTCGCCCAAAGTCCATATGGATTTGTGCCAACGGTTGTCTTAAATGTATCAACTTTTTCAGTTATGTTTTGTTGTAAACTATCTCTTAATTCTGTATTAATTGTTTCTGTAGTTCCACTTACTGCCATTTTATCCTCCTATCTCTCAATCAGTTTTTTATCAAACTGATCCATTTTATGTTGTACGTTTCTAACTTCTGATTCAAAAATTGTATAAAGATCTCCTACAGCGTTTTTTAAAACTCTAATGTCCTTTATAAGATTGTCTTTATACCTATTGCTTGCTTCTCCAACCCAATTTTCATCAATTATTCTGAATAAATCTTGAGTTTCGTCTGCTGCATTACAAACATCAGTTAATGCAACTGCTTTGACTTCTGAAATATAATCTTTTCTATACCATTACTCTTATAGGAGAATAAAAAAGACCCTTCGATTGTAGGAGGTAAATCAAATTTATGTAGTTTTTCTTTTTCTAAAATATATAGTCGCATATACAGTACTCCTATCATAAAAATTATAACATAAAAAAAAGAGCAGTCTATGACTAGCTATCTTTTTTAACTGTTTTTCTTTGGTTTTAAAAGACCGACTATTTCAAGTGTTTCATTTTCTTCATCTTTCTTGTACCGAACTCCGATCAACTCTCCTTCGGCGTGTTTTTCAGGTGATAATTCCGATCCGGTTAAAAGTCTACATATCAGGACATCTTCACGCATTACACCCTCTATTCTAGCCCAAAGATACTCTTCATCTTCTTTTACTTTTAAAAGAACTTCGATATCGTCAGGATAAGCATCATTTCTAAAAGGATCGATATTGGTCATAACTCTCGTTTCTTTTAGTTTAAGTTTGTCATCGATGATAAGACCAGTTGATCCTTCGACACTTTTAATACCCTTTATATAATTAGTTATTTTATTATCTAAAATAGTTAGTTCGTACTTTAGTATTTCAGCATAATTGATATGCTTATCTTCATAGATATAATCATCTTCCAAAAAGAGATTATCTTTTTCATCTTTAAAGACATTTCCTATTACTTTCATACAAAAGCCATCTTCTTGGTCGACAAAAAAATATGCTATGAGTGGATCTTTGGTTTTAGCAATCTTGAGTTTTTTAACAAGTTTTTTAATTTGCTTTTTATTTTCGATTAGGACCCATTTTTTATCCAAATCTCTAAAGCTTAAATTTGTTACTAACATATGTCACCTACAATATAAGTATATCAAAAAAAGATATAGTTTCATATATCTTTTTAATCTTCGACTTTCTTTTTTAGTATTATGTAAGTAGGTACAAGTAAGACTACAATTACGATAGCAAATATTATTTTAAACAGTCCTACCCCTAAAAATGGCGTGCTTTTTTCATTAGTTAACTTACTTGTATTTATCATTATTTCTATACCATTAGCGTGCTTATCAACATCCCATATATAGCTGTTGCCTTCTTTTCTATCAGCATTTGATGATAATACTTCGTAATCCGTTATAAATTTTGCCAGTGAGTTTTTTTGGAAACAACGACCATTTGAATTATCGCGATACGCTGAAATGTAAAAAGTATTGTCGCCTTTAATGGTTTTTACTTTATCAAAACAATTGTTTAGATAACTCTCTTTAGAGAAGCTGTCCAAGTTATGTTTCGCTTTATATGTGATGGTATACATATTTTCATCAACAATATAATTTTGTTCGAAGTTAGTTTTACTATCAGGAAAAAGCTTTACTTGTTTATCTTCTAAACTTGATAATGGAAAACTTCCTTCAAGCATATCTTCTTCACTTATCCCACTTGCAGATATTGTTTCTTCTAAATTGCTTCCGTCGTACTTGAGAGAATAATTAGTTTGACAAGCTGTCATAAATAGAATAACTATAATTAACAATATTTTTTTATTTTTCATATACTACTCCAAAATATAGACATAACCTTGAAAGATATACATCCAATTTTCCATTTCTGAAATTGACATAGTTCTTGTTCTCCAGTCAACTGCATGCCAACCATTAGTTGCATCGGCTCCATTTTTGTTACGGCTATCGGTTATGGTTGCAACTCCATTTTCTATTTTCTCAAGTATAGCGACATGACCATATTTGGTCAAACTTCCACCATATGTTAAAATTGCTGGTGCTCTAGGTTCTTGACCTACCGGAAATGTACCTCTATTTTTTATTATTCCAAAAATTTCTTTGCCATTTCCATGAGTATCATAAAGATATGCAAGCTTTCTTTCTTTATCTGCTTCAGAAAGGTTAGATCCCGATACTATCTCCATAGCCCTTGCTATTGCATACCAAGGACACTGACTAACCAGACCTCTATAGTATGTATAGTAATAATCATTTGGTGTTGGCGGAACAGTTCTAACACCAAAACTTGCATCACTTGACTTTGCTTTTTTCTCTGCCTCTAGGCGAGCTTTCTCACGTTCTTTGGCAATACGTTCACGTTCGATTTTGGCATTTTCTTTTTCAGTAAAAATACTTTTATAATTGGCTTCATTATATGCCTCAGCTTTTATTTTTGCCGAAGCTATTCCATCATCAGTAGAGTTAAGCCAACAAGAGTTTTTTTGATAATCAACTTGAATCATCGACATAAGAAGACTGACAATAATAGGAATAAAGTATATGGTAGCCGTTGCTAACATTTTATTAGTAATCGATTTAAAAACTTGTCTTGTCAATTTCTCGTCGGGATTAATAACTATTTTAGCTATCTCAATAGCCATTAATAGGATCAAAATTACCGGAACGATAATTGTTATAAAATCAATTATCGTTTTAACAAAACTAATTGTACTTAAGACTGCTGGTTCTTCACAAAATGTAAGATATTTCATATTTTACCTCCTAACTGTTTATTAAACTTAAGAATTGATTTGGAATATCGGTTTCAAAAATCATCTCTTTTTTTGTGCGTGGGTGCTCGATAATTAACTTATTGGCATGAAGTCCCATACGTCTAATTGGATTTGTTTTTGAACCATACTTTTTATCGGCAATAATAGGATGACCTATTCCAGCCATATGTACTCTGATTTGATTTTTACGACCCGTTTCTAGTTCGATTGCTAAGAGCGTAAAATTACCATTCGTCGCTATCGTTCGATAATTAGTAATTGCCAACTTACCATCTTTTTTATTACTTTCATAAACCAATAATGTTTTAGTTTCTTTTAAATAGTTAAGAATACGATCGCTTTGTTTTTGCGGAACACCTTCGACGATTGCTACATATTGTCTTAGTTTAACAATCGTTTCCCAATTATCCTGAAGTGTTTTCTTTATCGCTTCACTTTTAGCAAAGACAAGCAGTCCACTAGTGCCTTTATCCAGTCTATGAACGATAAATATTTTATTATTTTTATTTTTAGCTTTGATATAAGTAAATGCTTCATGGAAAAGTGTTTTTTCTTTTTCGTTGTCAGTCGAAATACTCAGTAAATTAGACGGTTTATTAACTACTAAAATATCGTTATCTTCATATATGATGCTTAATTTTTTCTTAGTCATTTTGCTGCCTCTTTCTTAGAAAGACAAAAGCTGCACCAAGTAGAACAGTAACAGCAATCGCAATAAATCTTATTGGCATAGTACTCGATTCTTTTTGGTTTAAAGCAAAGGTCTTACTTATTTGTAGTTCAATTCCTTTATCAAGTGTATCCCATTTATATATACCGTTTTTAGTATCTTGCTTTGTTGCATTAGTTGTAAGTACTTCCCTATCGGTTTCAAACGTTACTGATACCTTATTAATATATGGACACATTGCCGTATTACCCGATAATCTAATTGAATAATAATCTTTTTCATCTTCAAAAGTCGAGTAATCAAAGCATTTAAATATTTTTGATTCTTTAAACGACATATTATCGTAAGTAAAGGAAAGGTCTAAATAATTCATATTCCCTTCATTTCTATATCTTGCTTTGTATCGCTCTGTTCCATGTTTGAAGGAATCTCCATCTACTGGTCCAAATCTTTTTTCAAAATTGTCTATCGCAGGATTTGCTTCTTCAGAGAAAGTGACTTTTTCACTAAAGACTCCTTTTTTGTAAGAAAAATGGTAATCGACATCACAAGCCGTGAGGAGTAACAGTCCAATTAATAATATTAATTTCTTTTTCATATTATGCTCCTTTCGATACGTAAATAGCACCATTCATACATTTTGTGATTGTACTTATAGGCCATGTTTGAGCCGTCTGACGTCTGCTTGATACTTGGACTATTTCAATTTCACCATTGGTAGCAATTCCGGTTAAAACAAAGTAGTGACCACCGGTTGTGAATGGTGTATCGCAAGAACCATTGTTATGATATAAAGGTATAATTAGTTCTCTTCCGCTTCTAAGAGAGTTCATTATTCTTTCTGGAGAATTTGTATACTGAACTTCAGTTACGTTTAATCCTCCTTGTCGAAGATAAGAAATCATTCCCGCCCAAGCTGTTCCTGAGTCAGTGCATGATCCAGTCTTACATATCCAATTTCTAACTGATACTGGATCGTTTCCGGCTTCACCATTAAAAGCTGTGGCTACAACTGCCACTGATGTTAAGCCGCATGCACAACCAGCCATAGAGCCACACATCGCTGTGTTATATGGATTATATGGTAGATGTGGATAATCTGTTTGGAAGTACGGTTTAATTCTATTTTTTACCGACGCTGCTTTTTCCTCGGCTATTTTACGAGCTTTTTCACGTTCTTGCTCGACTAGGGCTCTTTCAATTGCTGCTTCACCTTTGGCTATCGTAATTTTTTCTTGTTCTAGAGCTTTGGCTTCCTCTTCTTTAGCGGTGTATCTTGCTATTTTTTCAGTTGTCGCATTTGTCCAACAAGTCATCTGCGAATAACTTTGTTGTCCTAAACGATTGGTAAAAACGTTTACCAAAGTAGGAATAAAAAACACTGCCACAGCCGCAATCGATCTGTTAATTACTTTTTTAGTAATTGCTTGCTTCGTTTTTTCATCAACATCGATAACTAACTTCGATAAATCAAACGTTATCATAAGTATTAATACGATTGGTATTATAGTAGTTATAATTTCTAATAAACTTTTAACCAAACTAATTAAATTTAATAAACTTGAGCTTTCACATACTGTTAAAAACATATTTCCTCCTAATCCCTATCTTTCTTTAATTTAAAGACGATGATGATCGTGGCTACTGCTGTTACAATAAGAACTATAAAAAACCTCAAGGGGGTATTTGTTTTTTCGGTGTCTTTTTTTGTAAAGTTCTTGCTTACTTGTATTTCTATACCATCATCTACATTGTTCCATATATATTTGCCCTTATCTATATTAACTTCATGAGCATTGGTCTGATAAACATCCATATTAGTTTCAAAAGTAAATTTAACTGTATCGACATACTGACATTTACCTATTCCCCCCCATAATCTAATTATATAATAATCATCGCTTTCATTTACATCACTATACTCAAAACACTTAATAGCTCTTGTTTTAAGAAAACTACTACTTTCATAAAACTTATTTAGTTCAAGTGTCTCTATTTTGTTATTAGTTGAAAATTTAACATTATAGGGAATATCATCTTCATTTTTAAATATTTTTCCGGAATTACCACCGGATATTTTTTCCATCGTCTCAGAGTTTTCATCAAGTTGTAAGCTAATTACTGCTGACTCGGTAAATTTACCATCTATATATTTTACTCTATAATCTACATTGCAAGCTGTAAGTAAAAGTATAACTGATAATATAAGTGTTTTTTTCATGACCTACCTCTTACTATCGTTGCCGAATTCATACATCTAGTAAGTTCAGACATATTCCATTTTCTTGCAGTGCGAGAACGACTATTTACTTCGGCTATTTCGACCTTTCCATCACTTGTTAGACCAGTAAGAACAAAGTAATGTCCTCCACTAGTGAATTCGTTAGAACAATGACCATTATCTCTAACTAGAATAATGATTAGGGCGTTATCAGCAAGGGCATTTCTAAAGCTTGTATTGACATTAGCCGTTTTGTTCCATATCGCTTCTACTTTAAGACCTCTGTTAGTAAGATAATCTTTCATCTGTTGCCAGTATGTACCATTATTAGAACAACCACCTTGTTTACATATCCAATTTTTGACCGTTATTGGATCGTTTCCGGCTTCGCCAAGAAAAGCTGTTGCAACGACGGCAACCGAAGTTGGACCACATCCACTTGAAACCATCGTTTTATGTTTTATATTACCGTAAGGCTCACCTAGATAATCAGTTTGATAATAATATTTAATTTTATTTCTAGAAGCTAATAGGTCATAATTACTTGTGTTTGTCGCAGGCGTCGCTACCGGCGTAGTAGCCGAAGCTCTTGATGCTTCGTCTTTAGCTTTAGCCTCGGCCTTTAATCGCTCGTTTTCTCTTTCTTTATCGAGCGTTTCTCTGATGGCTTTTGCTTCTTCTTTTGCTGTTTTTAGTTTTAACTCTTCTGTTTTTTTAGCTTCTTTTTCTAAAGCGGAAAATCGTTCAATAGACACAGTATTGGCATTCTTCCAACAAGAAGTATTATTATAGTTTGTCTTTTCTGCTCTAGTTGTAATAATATTAACAAAAATAGGAACAAAGAAAATAGCTGCCGCTGCAATCATTCTTCTGGCAAGAGCAGATGATGCTCCTGACATCGTTTTCTCATCAGGACTGATTACAATTTTAGCTATGTCGAAAGTTACCATTATAATTAAAATAATGGGAATTACCGTACATATTAAATCAAGTAAGAACTTTACTACACTGATTACACTTAAAAGATTTGAATTAGTACAAACTGATAGAAACATAAATCACCTACATAAATTCTTTTTTGCTATATCTATAATAACTGGCTCCAAAAAATATTATCATTATTATTAAAGTAATTATAACATTTCTAAGCGGTAATTGTCTATTTAATACTATGTATCTTATCGGAGAAAGTTCAAAAAAGGATATGTTTTTTAGAAAGGAATATTTATCTGATAAATTACCTATCATTTGAAAAATATATGTCATAAATACTATTCCAATAGAAAGACTGACAGCACTTTTGTTTCTTCTAAAGAAGCTCGAGATGAATAGACTTACTGAAAAAAGTGAATAGAAAATTAGGATCGGAGCAATCGAGGCAATAAAGAATACTTTCTGATCAAAGTCCCCGTTAAATAATAATCCAAAGTAGTTAAAGATTGTTGTAATCGCAATAAGAATGCTTATGTTGCTAATGCCACAAAGTATTTTTGCGATTAAAATATCTTTTCGTTTTATCGGTTTAGCAAGGAGAAAATCAATTGTTTTATCATTTTCTTCTTTTAGGTAGATGTTAGCTCCAAGCATTGCTGAATAAATACCACCAATCAGCAAGAGAAAGACATAACCTTCGGTCTTATACCAACCAAATGCTGTATCGATAGCAATGATATCCATATTGAAAGATTTTAAGATATCTTCAGGAAAGGCTTTTAAGAGGTCATCCATTCCTCCTTCTTTCATGGCATCACTCATACTAGGATAAACTAAATAAACAAGTAAAAATAAAGCACATATAACCCCAGTCCATATAAGTAATGATTTGAAATTTACTTTAAATTCTCTTTTAAACATTTAATCCTCCTTATAATAAGATAAAAACATATCTTCGAGCGACGGTTCTTCTATTTTGATATCATCTATTTTTATTTTACTTAATTTTTCTAATAGGTCGTTATAAGGGCCAGAATATGGAAAAGTTAGAACATTAGCTTCTTCATGTATTATGTTTTTTATAAGGCTTTGAGGAAGTCTTGTTAAGTCACTGCTTTTAATAGTTACTATCTTACTTTTCATAAACTTTTTCATATCTTCTTTGACTAATATTTCACCATTTTTAATGATGGCTACTTCATCGCATACTTTCGATACTTCAAGTAGGTTGTGTGATGAGAAGAAAATGGTATGACCAAGTTTTTTCTCTTTTTTTAATAGATCATAGAACTTTTCTTGCATCAAAGGATCGAGTCCGTTAGATGGTTCATCCATAATAATCAGTTCAGGATCATGCATCAAAGCAATTACGATACCTAATTTCTTTTTATTTCCAAATGATAATTCTTCGACTTTTTTACTAGTGTCTAAATCAAGATATTTTACTAGTTCATCAGTTTTTTTCTTAGTGTCTTTTTTATAGAAAGATGCATTATAAGTAAGAAGATCTCTTACTAAGATATCGTCGTATATATTGAGCTCTGAAGGAAGATAACCAATTTTTTCATAGCTCTCTTTATCATCTTTTAAGAGCTCTTTACCAGCGAAAATAACTTTCCCTGAATCTTTATTAATAAAATTCATAATCGATCTAATAGTTGTTGATTTACCAGCTCCATTAGGACCGATAAAACCAAATATTTCACCCTTTGCGACAGTTAAAGAAATAGTTTTTACAGCTTTGACTTTTCCATATGATTTAGATAGCTTTTTAATTTCTAACATAATTTACTCCACACTTTTAAGTGATTCTATCATATTTACTTTTTTTAAAGCAAAATAATTCATCACTGATACAATATAACTAAAAACAATTGTTATCAATACGGATAAGAGATAATAATACCAAGGTATATCGGTAGGTAAAAGGATCATATCTATTTCTGCTGTTTTTAATATCATGGCGTTAACAAAGTAACCACTGATGATTCCAAATAAGATACCGATAGCTACTAAAATAGTGTTTTCTTTGGCTATATAATTATATACTTCGTTATCTTTAAAGCCTAAAACTTTGATGGTGGCAACCTCTCTAATACGTTCACTTATATTGACGTTAGAAAGAGTATATAATACTGCGAGAGCCAAGGCGGCGGCTGCTACTATTAAAATAATAGCTACATAGTTCAAGTTTTTCATAACATCATCTAAACTTTTCTTGTTTTCAGCCATCGACTGAAGCGTAGCAATATTATCTCCTTCGAGGATTTTTTTACTGAGTTTATTTTCATCTAAGCTCTTATTATATTTAATTAATAAAGCATTATTACCTAACTTTTTACTAAAGATAGACTCATACTTGTCAGAACTCATATATATGTAATGAAGTATATAGTTATCGACAATGAGATCTATTTTTACATACCTTTCTTCATTGCCACTTTTTATCTTAATTGTATCTCCTGCTTTAACTGATAACAAACTAGCTGCCTTTTTGCTTAGAGCTACTTCATCGTCTTTTAGTTTAAGTTCTTTTTTCTTATGACGAAGTTTAATATACTCATCATATTCAGGATTAATTGTGAAGAGCATAACATCATTTACTTTTTTCTTATCTTTGATTAAAATTAAACTTTTGCTTGCTGTTTCGTAAGTTGATACTGGATATTCGTTTATCCATTGCATCTGGCTTGTATCGATTTTGTTTTTGCTGATAAGCATTAAGTTATAGACAAAGATATCTTCATACTGTCTTATTATAACTGAACTAACAGATTGGCGAAGACCAAAACCAGCGATAATTAAAGACATACAACCAGCAACTCCGGCGACAGTCATGACAAATCTTTTCTTATATCGAAAAAGATTACGCAAAGTTACTTTTGAAGTAAAAGATAATCTTTTCCAAAGCGGTTTATATCTTTCAATTAAAACTCTCTTGCCATGCTTTGGAGCTTTAGGTCTCATCAACTGAGCTGGTTTAATTCTTAGTTCTTTCATGCATGAATAAATAGTTGCTCCAACTACTGAAGCAGTTAAAAATAAAGTACCAAGCAAAGGATAAATCATATTGTTTGACAAAGCTATATTTTTCATATTATACATTGTTCTATACATCGAATAGACCATGATAGGTAAGGCTCTAACACCCACTAAAAAACCTAATGTTCCACCAATTAATGAAGCGAGCATAGCAAAGGTCACATATTTAGCTAAAATATTACTATTTTTATAGCCGAGAGCTTTAAGCGTTCCTATTTGAACACGTTCTTCTTCGACCATTCTCGTGGTTGAAGTAAGTGATATGAGTGCTGCAACTAGAAAAAATATTACGGGGAAAAGGGTGGCAATGTTAGAGATGCGTTTAACATCATCATCAAATATTGATGCTCCGTAGTTATCACTTCTAGTCATAACAATATAATTTTTATTTATAGCTTTAACTTCTTTTTTAAATTCCGCTATTTGTTTTTTATAAGACTTGGCAAAAACAGACGCGTCTTTTTCAAAGTATATATATATAGAAGATACCATTTCATTTGTTAAATCTTCTTTGGATAAATAGATGAAACCATCTAATTTACCAGTTCCTATTGTCGTAGTCCCTCGCTCTAATGATATATATAGAGGTGAATCAACAAAACCGATTATTTCATATTCATTTTTTTGAAACAATTGATGATTTAAGTAAAGTTTGTCACCGATTTTAGCTTTTTCCGTTTTAGCTAACATTCTATCTAAAAGGACTGTGCCTTTTTTTACGGTCTTACTCCCCTTACTTGCGATAACTTTATTAAGTTTATCGTTTGAAGTAATTATCTTAACTATTTTGTTTTTATCATTTAATTTAATCTCACTATCAACTGAAAAATCTTCTTGATATTCTTTAAAAGCATCTAATTGCTTGATTTTTTCTATATCTTCATTATTAAAGATTCCTTCTTTTGTATATACCTGAAGATCATACATATTAGTTTTATCAAAATACTTCTTCTGCGTTAGAGCCATATTAGGGGCTGTTATCTTTAAGCCAGAATAAAAACCGACTCCTAAAAAAGCCATTATCATTATCGATAAAAAAATCTTCATTCTTTTTCTTATCGATCTAGCAGTGTCTTTAAGTAGTATTTTATTCATTACCACTCGATCTCCTCTATCGAAGTTGGAGTCATATTGACAGATATGCGTTCTACTTTACCGTTTTTAAAACTTATTACTTTATCAGCCATCGGGGTAATCGCGGTATTGTGAGTAATTATGACCACTGTCATTTTTTCTTGTCTTGCTGTATCTTGTAAAAGCTTGAGGATCTGTTTTCCTGTAACATAATCAAGCGCTCCGGTTGGTTCATCACAAAGTAAAAGTTTAGGATTCTTAGCAATGGCTCTAGCTATAGCTACGCGTTGCTGCTCCCCTCCTGATAACTGTGATGGAAAATTGTTCATCCGATCTTTTAAACCGACTTTTTCCAAAGTTTTTTTAGGACTTAAGTGATTCTTTCTAATTTGAGTTGCCAATTCGACATTTTCAAGCGCTGTTAGATTGGGAACAAGATTATAAAATTGAAAGACAAAACCGATATCGTTACGGCGGTAGAGAGTCAGCTTCTTCTTATTATAGGCAGTTATATCTTCACCATCAAAAATAATTTGACCGCTACTTGCATTATCCATGCCTCCTAAAAGGTTTAAAGCGGTTGTCTTTCCCGCTCCACTTGGACCGACGATTACTACGAGTTCGCCCTTATCGATGGCAAAACTACTTTCATCGACAGCTCTTATTGCAACTTCGCCCATACGATATTCTTTTACTACATTATTAAATTCTATATATGCCATCTTATGCCTCGCTTTTCTTCGCCCTTATTATACCATATTGCCAACAAAAAAGTTGATATAATCAACTTTATTTTGTCTTATTTTTGGCAATGATGAATAGCGTAATTGCTGCGATTGCCATGATTGCTAGAATGATATATAAAAATAGTTTTATGTTCATCTTTATTACTCACTTTCTACAGGATGGAAATGAGTATGATCGACTCCACAGACGGGACAGATATAACCTTCCGCAACTGGTCCTTCCACTTGAAATGCGCATACATCACAAATATACATATATACTCCTTACTCTACTGATTTAGCCAGCTCATCTTTAGAACGGCCTCCGATCATCTTGTTAACAATCTGACCATCTTCAAATACAATGAATGTCGGGATACTCATAACTCCATATTGTTGAGCTATTTCACCACTTTCATCAACGTTTAGCTTGTAAAATTTGACATTTTCTTTTTCATTTGAAAGCTCTTCAAAAACCGGTCCCATCATGCGGCAAGGTCCACACCAATCGGCGTAGAAGTCAACTAAGACTTTTCCTTTAGCTTCTAGAACTTCAGCTTTAAAATCTTTGCTTTCTAGCTTAATTACTGCCATAACTTTTCTCCTTTCTATAGATATATAAATTATATCATATTACTATTATAATAAAAATTCCTAAAAAGTAAAACTACTTAACATTTTTCTTTCTTCCTTTTATATATATGTATAAAAATACTAGAGCAACAACCGCTAAAACAGCTATTGTTAAATATTTATATTTATCGATAGCACTTACTATCGACTCCCAGTTCTTACCTGCTTGGGCTCCAAGAACAACTAAAACTGTATTCCATACAGCACTACCAATGGTCGTATATAATAAAAATTTGGGCCAAGGCATAGCACTCATTCCAGCTGGAATAGAAATCAAACTGCGCACGATCGGCACACATCGACCGATTAAAACAGCTTTAGCTCCTTGGGTATCAAACCACTTATCGGCTAGATCTATATCTTTTTCTTTCAGTCTGATAAACTTACCTAGTTTAGTATGAGTAAACTTCTTTAAGCGTTCCTTATTAAAAATCTTACCAACATAATAAAGAATTATGGCCCCGACGACTGCGCCTAAAGTTGCCCAGAAGATAACACCTACAATACTCATCTTAGTCGTAGTTGTCATAAAGCCACCGAAGGTTAAAATTACTTCCGAAGGAATTGGCGGAAAAACATTTTCAATCGTTATTAGAAGAAAGATACCTAGATATCCAAAGTCATTTATTAAATTAATCATAATTTGCTGCATATCATCACCTAAGAATTATTGTATCATAAAACAAAAATTAATTTTACAATTTACAAAATTATTTATTTTTGATATTATAATAACTTAATTGGAGGTTTACTATGAATTTAGAGAAGTTGATAATTGACATTTTAAGAAAACAGAAAGGCAATTCACTTTTTTTAAAAGATATAGCTGACCTATGTAACGAAGAATATATAACTGTTTGTGATACTCTTTCAAAAATGGAGTTAGAAGGTAGAATTTTACATTTAGACGAAGGATATAAAATAATGTCTTCTAGTTTTAAAGTTGGACAGGTTTTTACAAATTCTAAAGGGCATAAATATATAATTAATAACGATGGTGAAAGACTATTTTTAAACTGTGACTTATGTGGAGTTAAAGAATATGACACTGTCGTTGTTGAACTTTTCGGAAGAAAACAAGGCGAGATCAAAAAGATTATTAAAAGAGACGATGAAAGAGCTCTTTTTGAAGTGATTGATGACGGAGTAAATAAATGCTTTAGGCCGATTGGCAATAGTATAAAATTAAAACTAAGTGATGATGATCATTTAGTTGATGGGGACATTATTTATGTAAATGTTGGTACTCAAATACGAAATGGCTATTATGAAGGTAAGCTTGATTCAGTTGTAGGACATAGAGATGATCCAAATATCAAGATTAAACAAATTGCTCTTGCTCATAACATTGATATTAACTTTTCAAAAGAAGCGATAGATGAACTTAAAAACATTCCAAGTGATATAAGTGGTGAATATATAAACGATAGAGTCGATCTAAGAGATGAAAAAATTTTTACGATAGACGGTATAGATACTAAAGATATAGATGATGCTATATCGATTAGACTATTAGATAATGGTAATTTTGAACTTGGAGTTCACATCGCTGATGTCAGTCACTACGTACACAAAGATTCAAGTTTATTTAAAGATGCTTATCAAAGAGGAACAAGCGTCTATTTAGCTAATTCGGTTATTCCAATGATTCCTCATCAGTTATCTAATGGGATATGTTCACTTAATCCTGGCGTTGATCGTTTAGCACTAAGCTGCATTATTGAAATAGATAGTAGAGCTAACATAATCGCTTACGACATCTTTAAATCAGTCATAAATTCAAAGATGAAAATGACTTATGAAGATGTTAATAAAATAATCGAAGAAGGAAAAGTTGCCGATGCTTATGAAGATTATCTTAATGAAATAACGCTGGCTAGAAAGCTATCAAAATTATTAAACAGTAAAACTAAAGCTCGTGGTAAGCTTGATTTTGACTCTAATGAATCTAAGCTCTCCTTCGGAGAAAACGGCGAGATTCTGTCGATAAGTAAACGTGAGCAAAAGGCCGCCGAAGAGATTATCGAAAACTTTATGATTTGTACTAACGAAGTGGTCGCTAGCGAGTTTGGTCTTCATGAGAACTTGCCTTTTGTCTATCGCGTTCATGAAGAACCAGATGATAAGACTATCGATAAAGTAATTGACAGTATCGAGAAGTTAGGACATAGTTTAAAGGGCCTTCATCTTCGCGATATTAATAAACTTTATCAAGTACTATTAGCGCAGTGTTCACTTTGCAAAGATTATCCAGTTACTTCATCTTATATTTTAAGATCTATGCCGAAAGCTAAATATTCGGTCGATAACTGTGGTCATTTTGGACTTGGGTCAGAAATATATACACATTTCACATCACCCATTAGAAGGCTGCCTGACTTACTAATTCATACCGTGATTAAAGAACATTTAGATAAGACGCTAGATAAGCGAAAACTAAATAACATTAAGGACTACCTAGCCAAAGCTTCATTTCATGCTTCAAAAAAAGAACGTGAAGCAGCTAGAGCGGAAAGTGATGTTTTTAAATTAAAGTGTATAGAATATATTAAAGAGCATCCTGACGAAGTATTTACAGCTAATATAATGGATTTAGATAACGATGGTATCGAAATTAGAACAGATAATCTAATATCTGGAAGAATTTCGTTTGATTCTCTTCCTCTTGATACATATTTTAATGGTCATAGCTTAAAGAGCAAACAGTGTAAACTAGAACTTTCAGTAGCTGATGAAATACTGGTTAAAGCGTGCAGCTATGACGAAGATCATCTAAGTATCGACTTTAACTTAGAGGCAGTTAAAGAAAAAGCTAAACAATATAAAAAAAGTAAGTAGTTTCTACTTACTTTTAATATGTACTGATTTAAAGATAACATTGTCTCCTTCTGAGCTAAAGGTAAATATATAGGTGGGGAAAGTTTGAATCATATCATCACTTATCTCACCATCTATAATGTAACCTAAATTATTATAATTACTTGTTTCAATAGCACTGTGAACTTTGATAAGAAATTTTCCGTTTTCACTAGTAACTTTCATATAGGCAAACTTAACTTCGATTTCGATAGTATTATCTTTTTTTATAAAACTATCGGCAACTTTAGTAAAAACCATTGTCTCTTTTGGAACGTTTCCATCATTGATAATATGAAAATTATCATTGTCTTTATCATAGTTAATTGTGTATCCTAATACGATAGGACTAACTGGCTCATATACCGTATTATTACCAAATATCTTTTTTACTTCTTGCCTTACTGCATCTGCTGATATGACATTGGTTTCAGTATTTAAGAGTCTTACTATGGCTATACTTGTTTTGACTTTATTATTCACCTGGCTACCACTCATACTCTCTTGCCTGAAAAAATATGCTTCCAAATCATTATAAGAAGAATTATTAAAGAAGTTTACAAAATCAGATATATAGTTCATATCGACATCGGCTTCAAAAGTTTCTGCCTCCTGCAAGACAGGCACTTTTTCTTCATCTTTAAGGGTTGGAAGAATGACTCTATCGTAAATAAAGAAGCTTCCCGCTAAAATGATTGTTAAAAACAATAGATTTCTTATCAAAATACTTATTTTAGTCTTTTCTTTCATGTTTCACCTAATTAACGAGTGACTTAAAGCGCTTTAAGTCATGTCCACTATAAATAACAATTCTAGGTAATAGATATCTATTGTCACTTTGTTTTGCTCTTCTGTTACCACCGATAAAGGCTATTTTAAAGTTGTCTTTGACCGCTCTTAACATCGTATTATTATACTGGTAGTATGGATAAGCAAAAGCATCATCAGCCCCATCTAATGAAGCGATTGAATCTTTAAAATCTTTGTCTATTTGTTCGTCGTTCATCGCAAGACCCTTACTCGTATTACCCGTTATACCGTGAAGTTTATGTCCGTGAGATTGAACTTCTAAATAGGGACTAGCAAACATCTTATAATCAAACCAACTTGTAACTAGAAATAAGACGCCATTAACTTCATATTTATCTAAACTAGCAGGTAAATACTCATCGGTTTTTAAAGTTCCATCATCGAAGGTTATGGCAACACTTTTCTTAGGTAGTCTAATCTTTTTGTCCATCCACATAGCCATCTCTTCCATCTTTAAAGAGTAAAATTCATTGTCTTTAAGATATTTTAAATGACTTTCAAAATAATCTAAACGCAAGCAGATACTTTCTCTGCAATAATCATTTTTACTGTGATCATATAAAAAGTGATAATTTAATATTGGAATAGAACTAGCTACTGCTTCATTAGTATTGTTTGCATCAGTTGTTTTAGAAACATCTGTTTTAAGTAATTTAAACAACTCTTCTCGGTATTTTACGATATAGTGATCATCTTCTTTAATTAAGATAGGATAAGTCTTTTCTTTATTATAACGAAGTACTTCTTTACCATTTTGATAAAGTGGAGCTCCAGCCTTAGCGTGGGCATTTTTATTAAATAAAACGTAATTAAAATCTATATATTCATTTATTCCTTCCTGCGGAATAACGGTATCATATTTCAAATAATATTTACTATCCGCTACAGGGAAATACAAAGTGTTTTCGTTTATTTCAACTTCATCTAATGATATAAAATAACCCTTTGAAATATCACCAATATCATTAAAGTTTTTTCCATCTTTTTCATATATATCAGCATCTTTAACTAAGGATACACGCTTGGCATAATGACTTTTTATAATAGCTGTGCGATGGGCTATTTCTTCATCTTTACTACGTTTTTTATCATTAATTGTTTTGTTTTTATAACCATATAAAATGAAAGTAATCGATATTAAAGCGATTATTAGAATAAGTACAATCAAATAAGAAATCTTAAAACCCGATGCTGGTTTTTTATTTAAAGTATTGGGTTTCTTTCTCTTGTTTTCTTTTTTCATAATACAATTATATATTTAAAAAGAAAAAGAAGCAACTTAGACTTCTTTTAATTTATTATATCTCTTACTTATTCTATCTTTTCCAAGCAGTTTCATTAGTTCATACAAATCAGGAGTTCTGCTTTCGCTAGTTAGAGCTACTCTTAGAACAGTGCTTACATCTCCGACGTGACCTAGATATTTATCGGCATCTTTTTTGTAGTCTTTGACTTCTCTTGCAAAACCTAAATCTTCACTTAGATCTTTAATTTTGTTAAACCACGTATCTTTATCGTCAGCTTCATCATAGTATTTTTCTATGTAGCTACTAGTTATTTTTTCAATAAGTGATGAATCATTAATCTTTTGCCACTGATAAATTTCTGGCTTGAATAGCTCGTCATACATATACCAGGTAAGACCTTTAATATCGCTATATTTAGCTATATCTTTGCGAGGCTTTTCTACTTCTCTTTCAATATTTAATAGAGCAATAGAATAGTCTTTATTATTTAGTAACAAACTATGAAAATCTTTGTCATATTCGGCCGTATAACGGATTAAATTATTATAAATATATTCAGCTGATGCTTTAGAGAAATATATTTTAGCTATGCTATATAGTTTTTCAATATCAAATAGTGATCCACCGACAGGCATTTTAGAAAATTCAAAATTATAGTCATCAACTTTTTTATCAGGATTAGCGCTATACCATTCTTCAAAATCATAATTATTGATAGTCGCTAAATATAATTTGATAACTTCAGCTGGTATTCCGAGTTCGTGATAAAAGGATATCGACGCTTCAGGATCTTTTCTTTTAGATAGTTTCCTTACTGTTTCGCCTTCTCTAATCGTAATCGGAGCCACGTGAGCATAGAACGGCTTGTCAAAGCCTAAGATATCAAATAACTGATGATGAATTGGATATGATGATACCCATTCATCACCTCTTATGACGTGAGTTGTTCTCATTAAGTGATCATCGACAGCGTGAGCAAAATGATACGTTGGAAGACCATCTGATTTAATCAGAACAATATCGATATCATTTTCAGGCATTTCGATATTTCCTTTGATAAGATCTTCTAAAACAATTTTGTTATTGAAGTTACCCGGAGATTTCAGCCTAATTATATAAGGCTCGCCCTGTTTAACTTTTTTGCTTACTTCTTCTTTGGATAGGTGCCTACACGTTGCCCAAGATCCGTAATATCCTAAACGATACTTTTGAAGCTCTTGTTCTTGTCTCATTATATCTAGCTCTTCGCTAGTACAAAAACATGGATAAGCCTTATCTTCGGCTAAAAGCTTTCTAGCAAAAGCTCTGTAAATATCACCACGCTCACTTTGCACGTAAGGACCGTATAATCCGCCTTGTGCTGGGCCTTCATCCCAGGCAATGCCTAGATTATCGAAGTCTTTGATGATACCTTCAATACCATTTTCAACTTCTCTTTTCTGATCAGTGTCCTCGATGCGCAGGAGGGCTACCCCCTCACTTTGCTGGGCCATTTGGAGATCAGCAAAAGAAGCATATAGACTTCCCATATGAACAAAACCAGTAGGACTAGGAGCAAATCTTGTAACCATCGCTCCTTCTTTTAAGTTTCTAGGAGGATATTTTTCCTCATAGTATTTATAATCAAATTCGACATTTGGAATTATAAGTTTAGCATATTCTTCATTATTCAAAAGTATCACCCTTTCAGACTTGTAATATTATAATATATAGTGTCATTATTTTCAATTATTTTTTTATATACTTCTTGAAAGCCTCGGCCTTCTCTTTATAGTCTTTATAAAACTCATAACTTGCTGCGGCTGGTGAAAGCAGACAAATAGATCCTGCACTACCTATTTCTTTGGCTTTAACAACAGCATCTTTTAGACTTTCGATAAAATAAACATTTCCTCTTTTAATTTCTTTACCGATCTTTTGACCAGTTGAGGGCATACAAATAAAGTTAGTTATAGAGCTATTATTAAAATACTCTATTAACGAAGAATAATCTATGCCTCTATCCATCCCACCGAAGATAATTGTTTCGGTGGTTTTAAGTGCCTTTAAGCTAGCAATCGTCGCTTCAGGGATGGTAGCTAAAGTATCGACATAAAAGTTTATTCCGTCGTATTTACCAACAAATTCGTTGCGGTATTCAACCGGTTTAAAACTAGCTGCCGTATTTCGCGCTAACTCGTTATCAAGACCCAGTATTTTAACTACCGCTAGTGCCAAAACAATATTGATAGTGTTGTGCTCTCCAAGTAATAAACGTGAAGCGCTACTATCGTATATTTCCTCTCCCATAAAGAAGTATTTATCACCTTCTTTATAGATATCAGTTTTTTCTTTGAGTGAAAAAGCATAAAGATGACCAGGATAATTAAGTTCACTTACTTTGTTTTTTAAAACTTCATTGTCATAAAAATACAATCCGTAATCGCCCTCTTTTTGATTTTTAAACAGCTTCATCTTAATATTGTGATAATTCTCAAGAGTACCGGCTTTATCTAAGTGATCTTCGAAAAGATTTAAAATAACTCCTATGTGCGAAGAGTAATCCAAATATTCTAATTGGTGACTCGAGATTTCGACAACGAGTGTCGATGACTCATCATATTCTTCGATTTTGTCAAAGACTGGAATACCGATATTACCCATTAAAAAGGTATTGGCTTTTTGAGCAAGAATCATTTCGTAGATTAGCGAAGTTGTAGTGCTCTTTCCTTTGGTTCCAGTTATAGCGATAGCTTGCTGTCCATAGTATTTTAAAAACAGTTCAAGCTGTGACTTTATCTTGCTTTTGAATGCTGAAATATCTATATCTTTAAGACTTATGCCCGGTGTTTTAATTATCATATCGTAAACAGATAAATTATCTAAATAATTAGCACCAATGACAAAAGAGACATTTCCCTCGGGAAACTCCTTAGTAAATGATTCTCTTATATCTGCTCCATCTATTATCGTAAGATCGACATTCGTGCAGTGTTTGACAATAAAACGATAAGAAGACTTACCCTCTCTTCCAAAGCCAAGTATCGCTATTTTTTTTCCGTTAAGCTCGCGAGCAATATTCTCATACATATTTAGCCAATTCCTCCTTCAAAATAGTTTCAAACTGATTAGGAACACTATGATCATCATTATAAAAATGTTCATAATCACTTACTAAATCAAGTTCATGGGTATCTTTATAATATTTTAATAAATATGGAAGTTCCCCCTCATACGTGGCGATAACTTTGCTTACTGCATATTTAGCTTCACTGTATGATCCCACGCAATCAAATGGTTTAATACCTGTTTCACCAAGTATTTCTTGGAAAGTTTCAAGCAGTGATGCCTTATCGTATAAATCTTCACCAAAAATAGCAATTAGCTCTTCTTTTTTAAGAAATGGTGATAAAACGATATAAACAAATAGACATTTCGAGCAGTTGCAGCACCATTTCCAAGGTTTTTCTTTACTTCCGACATTACAGCTTCGAAAAACGCTATGAAACTCCGTATATTTAGAAAATAGCATCGCGATTTGATATTCAGAAAGAGGTCTTAATAAACTAAAGTAATTAATATCGATCGGCAAAAATTTTCTAACATAGTTTTGAAAGTCACTTTCAAACTCATAACTTTTAGAATACTGGTGGTTGATATTAGTTCCGATGACCGTTCCTTCGTTGGCACTGTCTTCGTTTGACAAAACAATGTATTTCTTATTTCTAAGATATGCTACTAAATATGACTGAAAAGCAAGCAGTGATGAAAAGGGGGTGTGGCCATTTAAGAATCCTTCTTTGTTTAGTCTTATCAACTCAGGGTCGATACTACGCTTAATCGAAACGATGTTTTTTTCAGAAACCCCACCGATCAAGGCACAATTTAGTGTTACATCTTTAATATTTTGTATCATCACATCATTATTCATACCCTTTAATAGTTTTAGACTTACATTAGAATCTTTTCCTCCACCGACTAAAATCATGTTTCCATCACCTTTATACGACTTATTATCATATAATGCTTTAGAACCAGTCGTGGTAATTTTGACAAAATCATTGTCTATATTAATACCATTGACATGAAAAAACTCTCCCAAACCGTTAAAAATAAGCTTTTTAATAAATTCTATCTGTTTTTCTTCAAGATGACCGGCCTCGATAATTATTTCTTTTGAAACAGTAGCTTTATAATAACTTATCATTTCAATTAAACCAATATGAAAAACTAAGTCATTTAAAAATTTCTTATCGATAGATTCATTAATTATATATTTTTTAGCTATTCTTGTTTCAGGATGAAAGGAAGCAAGTCCTTCGATTTCAAAATTGAAGCGAAGAATCATTTCTTCATCACTTTCTTCAACATCATAACTGCGATATATAAATCTAGGATATTTTTCTTTTAACTCTTCATATTTCATTATTCCACCGCCCTATTAAAGCGTACGCTTCCACCTTGACTAAAACCCATCTTCTCATATAACTTATGAGCAGCATGAGCATTGGCTCCACAGTTAACACTGATCGACCGATAGCCCTTTTCTTTAGCATATGCTAGAACATAGTCAAAAATCTTTTCAGCTATACCTTGTCCCCTGTAATCAGAATCGACACCGAGATTAAACAGTTCCAGGGCCGGATAGTGATCAAAAGTAAAGAGCTCTATCTTATATAAAGTAATTGCTCCGATGACTTTTTCTTTCTCCATCGCAACGATAATCTCATATGGGCCACTCTCATATTTTTCATATGAAGAAAGATCGGCACTTCCTCCGAAAACTTTATCCATAAGTGCTTTATAACTAGCTATATCTTTTTTATCTAAATTCTTTATTATCATATCTGCCTCTTTATAAATTATATCATGCCAAGTTAAAATCACAAAAGAAAACAAGCTTGTTAAAGCCTGTTAATCAGCCATAATATCAGTCATGATATTACTTATTTCTGTTGGATTTTCGATAGTTAATCCTTCGATCAATCTTGCTTGAGCATACAATACTTTGACGTAGTTCTCAAGTTTGTCTCTTTTTTCTTTCTTGTAAATTTTTCTTAGTTTATCACTTATAGGATGTTGATAATTTATTTCTAAAATCGTTTCTGCCTTGACTTTTTCTGTTTGTGGAAGAGCATTTAATAGCTTTTCCATTCCAGTTGATAGATCGCCTTCGCTGCTTAAACAAACCGGATGATTTTTTAGTTTAGATGTGAATCTAACTTCTTTGATATCACCTGCAAGTGGCTTAAGCATAGCTGCCAATAAGTCTTTTTCTTTTTCATTTAGCTCTTTAACTTCATCTGTTTCTTCATAATCAGGCAAACTACTTACATTAGCAAATGTCTTTTTATCATATGTTGCTATCGCTTGCAGGGCAAACTCATCGACATATTCTGTTAAGTATAATATTTCGATATTTTTTTCTTTATACCTTTCAACCTGTGGTAACAAATCTATTTTATCGATTGTCTCTCCGACAGCATAATAGATTTTGTCTTGTTTCTTATCCGTACGTTCTACGTATTCCTTGAAAGTCACCAACTCTTTTTTACTAGATGAGTAAAAAAGGATCAAGTCTTTTAGTTTGTCGGCATCCATTCCAAAGTTATTGTAAGTTCCAAACTTTAGATGAGTTCCAAAGCTAGTCCATAAGGCTTCGTATTTAGTTCTCTCTTCTTTCAGCATATCAGTCAGTTCTTTTAGAACTTTGTTCTCGATATTTTGCTTAATAACAGCTACCACTTGATTTTGCTGAAGGACTTCCCTTGATATATTAAGTGGAAGATCACTGCAATCGACAACTCCTTTGATAAAAGCTAAATAATCAGGAAGTAAATCTTCGTAATTTTCCATGATTAGAACACCATTAGAATATAGCTGGAGTCCTTTCTTATATTCTTTAGTGAAGATATCATTTGGCAATCTCGATGGAATAAACAAGAGACTACTAAACTCGATCTTACCTTCGGCTTTAGTATGAATAACATGGACAGGGTCAGCATAATCATTAAACTTATCTTGGTAAAAGACACTGTATTCTTCGTCACTTATATCCTTTTTATTTCGCTTCCACAAAGGAATTAATGAATTCAAAATTTCATCTTCGTTATGATCTTCATATTCATCTTTAGATCCTTCCTTAAGATGCTTATGACTTGTTTCCATTTTAATCGGATAAGTAATATAATCTGAATATTTTTTAATTATACTTTTGATAAACGAAGAATTTAAATACTTATCGAAGTCTTCGTCATCAGAATTCTTTAAATACAGTATAACATCAGTTCCACTTTCTTCCTTTTGTGCTTCTTTTATCTCAAAACCTTCACTTCCATGACTAGACCATAAGAAAGCCTTGTTACTTCCACTTGCTTTACTTATCACTTCAACTTTATCTGCGACCATGAAAGCAGAATAAAATCCCACTCCAAACTGACCGATAATATCTATATCTTTCTTTTTCTTATTTTCTTCTTTAAACTCTAAAGAACCACTGCGAGCAACCGTTCCTAAGTTGTTTTCCAGTTCTTCTTTAGTCATACCTATTCCATTATCAGAAATAGTAAGAATTCTGTTTTTTTCATCAAGCTTAATTCTAATATGCAAATTATCTTTATCAATCTTAAGTTTCTTATCTGTTAGTGATAGATAATTAATCTTATCTAGAGCATCACTAGCGTTGGAAATAATCTCTCTAAGAAAGATATCTTTATTCGTATATACCGAATTAATCATCATGTCTAAAATTTTCTTAGACTCTGTTTTAAATTGTTTCAAATAAATCACCTCTAGTAATAAGTCTAACCAATTATTTAGCACTTGTCAATATGGAGTGCCAGTATTTGCCTTTTTCTTTATTTGGGATTATAATAGACTTAATAAATATGGAGGTTTTTATGAAAAAAACAATAGGCATAATAGTCGCTGTTATTGCCGTATTTGCTATCAGTCTAGGAGTTATACTTCTCATCAATGACGATACTGCATATGTTTTTTTAGAAGTAAATCCAAGCTTACAACTAGTTGTTAATAAAGATGATAAGGTTATAGAAATAAACGCTCTTAACGAAGGGGCTGAACTATTACTTTCTGATTTATCACTTAAAAACAAAGATTTGACGGCGCTTGTTGGCCTTTTAACAGATGAAATGATCAAGCTTGGTTTTTTAAGTGAAAACGAGACGAGACTCATCGATTTAAATACCGTTTCTGCTAAAGAAGCGAGAAATGATAGAATAAGCAAAACACTCAAAAAAGAAATCAGTCAAAAACTTGAAAAGCACAATATCATGGCCGAGATAAATATCGGTGGTGTCAGTGAAGCGGTAAGAGAAAGTGCTGAAAAGTATGGAATAAGTAGTGGTAAAATGTTACTTATCACCAAAGCGGTGCAAGCTGGTAGCAAGTATGATGAAGCTGATCTAGCAACGATGAGTGTAAAAAAGATTCAAGCGGAAATAATGGAAAGCAAAAAAGATTTTAATAAAAGCGACAAAAAAGAA
>CAZVUK010000001.1:0-97031 GCA_964630225.1 uncultured Muribaculaceae bacterium | reverse complement strand
TGGGCAGAAATGCTCTTTTTTAGTGTCTAATTGATCTAAAAATGGATCTAATGCATTTTTATGCATATTTATATAAATTGCTTATTCCCTTTTATATTGTGGCTTAAAGGCATATTTTAGCACTACACTTTTTAGTATTTTTACCACTTCTACCTAGAAAATTGACATAGAAAAATCAGGATGTTTTCCTGATTAACTCTATTGCTTGATTAATTCATTTATTGTACTCAAGATTTCATTTTTTACCTTATCATAATAAACAACATGCTCGATAGTTTCTTTTACTTCATTTAAACCTATTTCTTGTTCTTCTTTTGTATCACAATCAATCATTAATGATCTCTTAATGTTAAACTCTAGCCATTCAAGTCTTCCATTATTTGCATAATAAATACTTTCCCAATCTACATTTTTATCAAGTTTCGTATTATCAAAATATGCTCTAAAAAATGTTTTAAATAAATCAAAATTAATATCGCACTTTTCATAACCAGACCAGCATAATGCTAATTCATATAATTCTAAATATGGATTATTATATCCTAAGCATTCCAAGTCTATTATTTTATAATCATTATTTAACCACATTACATTTTTAGGATCCATATCATTATGGCAAATAGAAAAGTAATTAGGTAATCTTTTTATAGCTTCATTACCTTTTTTCATACTATCATTTAATATATCTAATTTGTCATATAGTAATTCATATATTGATGATCCTTTTTCTTTACACAAATCAATATAATATTTAAAATCTATGTTTTTTTCTTCATCACTATAATCTTTATTTAGTAAATCTATATTATGAATCTTAGCTAATGCTTTTCCCATTTCTTCACAATGATATTCTGTTATTTCTCCATCTTTTAATGATTTGCCATCATACCATTCATAAACATAAAAATATTGTCCATCTATTTCTTGCATTTTTTTATCATTGAACTTTAAAGAATACACTGCATTAATATTATTCTGTTTTAATATTTCTTCAAACGAATCAGCTCTATTGAAATTACCCATAGCTGTAGGTCTTTTCATAATATTTGGATTCAACAATTTAACTATAAATCTTCCATTATCAGTACTAAATTTAAACATTCTATGGGTAAGCCCACCCTTAACTTGAGTAGGTTCTTCTAATATTTTACCTAATTCTAATTTTTCAGTTAGCTTACTAAAAAATAGTTTTATGTCCATTACTTATCACTTCCTTATTTTATATTTCATCTTTGTTTTTGCTTTTTTATTCGATTGTTTATCTCTCTTCTACCATCATCTATAAAATCTTGTCTATTATTTTTTATCCCATAAACAATTGTTTCAATTGGATAATACTCTTCAACAACATCTTGATATTCTTTTGCTTTTGCTACATTAATATTACCATATAAAGATAATACAGCTTCTCCAAATTCGTGTCCTATTTCTTCTTCACTATCTTCAAGCAAATAAATGAAATCACAATATTCATCTATTATTCCTGAATCTCCAAAATCAATTATTCCACATAATCTGTTATTATCATCTAATAGCAAGTGATTACAGCTAAAGTCATTATGGCACAAGCATTTTTTTCCATCAAAAATATCTGTCGATAATAGTCTTTGCATAAATCTTTCAACATATGCTTTCTCATCAGCAGTTAATGTATCATAAATTGTATTTCTTAATAGTTGATATTCTTCTAATACATTTTGCCTATTGTCTATGGTATATGAACTAATTTCAGTAGTATCCAATTCATGCATTTTTCTTAAAAAGTCAGCAATATCTTGCTTTAATAATCGTTTTTCTTCTTCTGATAAAGTTGAGTATAATTCAGGGCTTAAAAATTTCCCTTTTATTTTTTTATAACCAAGTATGGACATTTCATCGGTAATATATGAATACTCTATGTTTGGTATTTTTATATTAGTATTTAATCTTTTATTTAGAAAATCATAAATTGCCTTTTCTTTCTCATATCCTTTTTTCTTATTAGCACTAAATTTAATTTTGAATACATATTCTCCATTAACCAAATATGCAACACTATCATACCCACTACCTAAAACTTCAATTGATTCTACTTTTAAATTATTAAAAGTGTGTTCTAATAAATATTTAGTTGCTTTTACATTAGTTAAATTATCATCGTAACGATATTCCATTAAATAGCAGTCTTCTTTTTTACCCTCGTGAAGTTCATGTTCTGGTAGATCTTCTATAATTCTAAAACCTGCTTTTTGATACATCCTAATAGCTCTTATGTTGTCTTGATGTGGATCTAGGATAACTGCATCTGCATTTCTTTCTTTTTTCAAATAATCAAAAACCATTTTAGTATACTTAGTTCCAATACCCTTATTCCAATAATCTGGTTCCCCAATGAATTGATCCATTCCATAAACAATTTCACTACTTCTAGGATAATGATAATCATCATAAAGTTCATCATACATTTTGTATATTTGACCATAACCAATAGGCTTATTTTGATATTCAATTATTACTCTAAAGACTTCATCTTCCCATTCTTCAGAAAAATGTTCTTTTATTTCTTCTAATGTATATTTCTTATCTCTACCCTCATAGAACTCCAACACTCTTTCATCTTTTAACCATTTTAAAAGTAGAGGATAATCTTTATCGGTTAAAGTTCTAATTCTTATATCACCATTAATAATATCTATCATTATTTATCACCCTTAAAATCATAAACATAGACTACATCATCTTCAGCTTCGCTTACTGCACCAGATTTTTCATAACATTTACAAGCTGAGATGTTGCTCCTATTTGTTACTAAAAACATTTCAGAACAACCAATATTTTTAACATAATTTTTAGTATAAGTCATTAACTCAGTTCCAATACCTTTGCCTTGATAATCTCTCATAACATCGATTGCATCAAAATAGAAAACACTTTCTCCATCTGGATGAGTTAATATATATCCAAATGAAAATCCTATAATTTTATTGTTATCTTTTGCAATAAAGCCTAAATTAGATTTATTATTAATAAAGTTTTCTAATTCTTCAGTTTTATAATTAGTATTTTCATCATCTATAAAATCAAGCATTAATTCTAAATCTTCTTTTTCTAATAATTTATATTCCAAAGTAATCACTTCCCATATTACATTATACCATGAAAATCGTTGCTTTAATTACTGTACTTTAAATCTTACCTTATTTTACCTTTTAAAAATATGATGATCTAAAACTGATCTAAAGCCATATTTTGAGTAATTTTTAGAAAAAGAAAAACTCGTGTTTTCCCTTTATTTATGGGACTTTACGAGTTATTTACCACAACATTGTTTATATTTCTTTCCAGAGCCACATGGACAAGGATCATTTCTTCCAACTTTGGCACTCTTTTTAGGTTTGCTTTTTACCTTATCTTTACCATCATTGGTTAATTTCTTTTCAGTTACCTCTTGTCTTTCTTGATTTTGTCTTATTTCTGATTTCATTAAGAAGAAAGTAACTTCTCTATCTATTTCTTGGATCATTCGGTCAAACAAATCAAATCCTTCAACCGTATATGAACGAAGTGGATCTTCTTGAGCATAGCTACGAAGATGGATTCCTTCACGCAAGTGTGACATTGTATTGATATGTTCAGTCCAGTATTTATCAACTACATTAAGAGTGATAACTTTTTCGAACTCTTCACTTACTTCCTCTGGTACTAGAGCAATTTTCTCTTCGTATTCTTTAAGTAATTTATCAAAAATAAATTCGATCATATCATCTGCTGCTAAATTTTTAATATCTTCGACTTTTATGTCTTTCTTAGTCAAACTGTTAATATATTCAACAATTTCTTTGTAATCTTGATCAACTAGTTTTCCATCCGGAAAGAAATGACTCATAACGGTATCTTTGATGTGATTCTTCATCGTTTCGATTATTGTATTGTGAATAGATTCGTTGTCCAAAATTTCATTTCTTTTTCCATACATTATTTCTCTTTGATTATTCATAACATCATCGTACTGAAGTAGTTGTTTACGAATATCGAAGTTATTACCTTCAACTCTGGTTTGAGCAGTAGCTATCGAGTTAGTAAAGGTTTTACTTCTTATTGCCTGAGTTTCTTCAAAACCGAGTGACTGCAGCATTCCTTTAATACGATCAGTGCCAAAACGAACCATAAGTTCATCTTCCATTGATATATAAAACTGTGTATGACCTGGGTCTCCCTGACGACCAGAACGACCTCTAAGCTGATTATCGATTCTTCGCGATTCGTGACGCTCTGTTCCAAGGACACTAAGCCCTCCAAGCGCTCTTGTTTCATCGGTAAGTTTAATGTCGGTTCCACGTCCTGCCATATTAGTAGCAATCGTCACCGATCCTCGTTCTCCTGCCTTGGCAATAATTTCAGCCTCACGAGCGTGGTTTTTAGCATTTAACACTTCGTGGGGGATTTTTCTCTTTTTAAGCTGTGAGCTTAAAAATTCGTTTGTTTCAATCGCAATGGTTCCAACCAAGATAGGTTGTCCAGCATTATGTCTTCTCTCTATTTCATCGACTAAGGCCATATACTTACCTTTTTGGGTTGCGTAAACTAAATCCGCCTCATCATTTCTAACAATAGGTCTGTTTGTTGGAATTACAATTACATACATATTATAAATGTTACGAAATTCTTCTTCTTCAGTTTTTGCTGTTCCCGTCATACCTGATAGTTTAGAGTACATTCTAAATAGGTTTTGGAATGTGATCGTTGCAAGTGTTTTAGTTTCTTCATTTATTTCGACGTTTTCCTTAGCTTCGATCGCTTGATGAAGACCATCGCTATAAGCACGCCCTTCCATCAAACGTCCGGTAAATTGATCAACAATAACAATCTTTCCGTCTTTAACAACGTAATCGATATCGTTTTTCATAGAATAGTTTGCTTTTAAAGCTTGGTTAATATGGTGAATAAGGTTTGTTTGTCCGACTTCGAAAAGATTAGTTATACGAAAATCTTTTTCCGCTTTTTTAACTCCTTCTTCGGTTAGGGTAACCCCCTTTGTTTTTTCATCATACAGATAATCGGCACTGTCTTTTAATTTTTTTACAAAACGATCAGCGTCGGTATACATTGAAACGTTTTTTAATTCTCCACCCGAAATAATAAGAGGTGTTCTAGCTTCATCAATTAAAACTGAATCGACCTCATCAACAATAGCAAAATTAAGTTTTCTTTGAACTCGTTCTTCTTTGTGAACAACCATGTTGTCACGTAAGTAATCAAATCCTAATTCATTATTAGTCGTATATAAAATATCACAATCATATTGTTCTCTTTTTTCCTTAGGACTCAAATCTCTTAGGTTGATACCTACACTAAGTCCTAAAAATTTATATATTTCTCCCATCCAGTGGGCATCACGATCCGCTAAGTATTCATTAACTGTAACGATGTGAACTCCTTGCCCTGACAGAGCATTTAAATATGCTGGCATAACTGATGTAAGAGTTTTTCCTTCACCCGTTTTCATCTCGGCTATATTTCCTTTATGGATAGCTATACCTCCGACTAACTGTACGTAGTAAGGTTTTTCTCCAATCATTCTAAATGATGCTTCTCTAGCCGTCGCAAAAGCTTCGACTAATAGATCATCCAAAGTCTCTCCGTTTTTATATCTTTCTTTAAACTCTTCAGTCTTTGCTGAAAGTTCATAATCACTAAGTTTTTGATATTCTTCATCGAGTGCTTCAATCTTGTCTGCAAGAAGTCCAAACTTCTGTAACTCTTTATATTCGTGATCGAAAAGTTTTTTAAATATGTTCATATATTCATCTCCCGTAAGTATTATTTTATCAAATATTAGACTTTATTTAAAGTTATTTGTATCAATCATTGAAAAAGGACTTTCGTCCTACATTTCAATTAGACCGTAACCGCCTTCTTTTCTTTTATAAACTAATTTAACTTCCATCGTTTCATCATCTTTGAATAGATAAAACTCATGTCCAAGAAGTTCCATTTGAATGGTTGCTTCTTCTTCATTCATTGGTTTTAATTCTATCTGTTTGCGTTTGACAATTCTGTGTTCATCTTCTTCGACAGTCTCTAACTCTTCGAAGTAAAAGGCATCATTTTTAAGCCCCTTACCTCGGCTTATATCTTCAATTCTATTTTTATTCTTAATAATTTGTCTTTCTAGCTTATCTATCGCTACGTCGATAGCGGCATAGACATCTTCTCTCTTTTCTTCGATACGTAAAATATATTTTTTCGATGGAATAGTAACCTCGATCTTATGTCCATCTTTTCTTATTTTTATTAAGACGTGAGCCGTCATTTCTTCTGGATTATCAAAATATTTATCCAATTTCCCTATCTTTTCGTTAATAAACTCATCGATAGCCTTTGTGATTGCAACTTTTTCTCCTCTGATAATGGTTTTCATAGTATCCTCCTATATAGAATATATTAGCACAATGAAGCATTATTTTCTATATTTTTTAATCATTTACATCTTTTACCACAATAACATTTTTTGCATAAAAACCATCGTTGCCAGCGCAAATATCAAAATTTATAACTTGGTTTTTAGAAAGATATTTATAGCCATCAATTTTAATGTTGCTGTAGTGAATAAAGACATCTTCTCCTATTTTTGTATGAGCGAAACCAAAACCTTTATCATTATTGAACCATTTTACTATCCCTAACATATCATCACCAGTACAATTATATTAGATTAATTTGTTACAATTTTTGTCTAATCATAAGTTGCTTTTTTTAAAACCTTATCAACCACATCGTTTACAGTAACTTAACTTTTTACCATTTATTTGATAATTTCGACCAATTAGTTCAAAACCATATAAATTTGTTTATCTATATATAAAATGTTTTTGGTGATGTAATGAGATCTACTTTACTTAATTCCCTAAAAAAATTCCTGAATGATAATAACTACGATAATGACTCTATCAAAAAAATTATCTATGGGGTCGAAGCAGTCTATATTAATATTACAAAAGTAGTGTTAATTATTTTTATCTCTTTCTTATTAGAAAGGCTCGTGGAAACTATTTTCTTGCTTTTACTCGTAGCAATCGTGCGGCGATATGCTTACGGTGTTCATATGCCTGGCAATGTTTCATGTGTTTTCTTTTCGATATTGTTATTTAATATTGCGCCAATGATGATTGTCGGTAACAATTTGCAAATGTTTTTTATTATTATTCTATCAATTATGTCTAGCCTCTTTTTTGCTCCAGCAATCAGCAAGAAAGGAAGAAAAATAGACGATAAAGAGCGCCAAAAGCTAAAAATCAAATCAAACATTATTGTCTTGATATTATGTCTTTTAATTACACTTAATATAACTTATATCGATAAAATGATACTATCCACTCTTTTTATTCAGTCAATTATTGTAAATCCAGTGACGTTTATCTTGTTTGAGAAAGGAGGTAAAGATGAAAAATAAAGTATTTTCTTTGCTAACTGTAATTGGTCTTGCTGCATTTGCTACAGCATCGCAAGCCTGCATATTTCTTGTCTTCGAAGAACCAGATTTTCCAGCTTAGATAAAAGACTAGCGTACGCTAGTCTTTTGTTATTTTTATATGCTGAACATAGTAATTATTTATAATTTTAGTATTTAAATTTATTCCATACTTTTGATCAATCAACTTCTTACTTAAATATAGCCCTTTACCTCTTAGTTTAGATTTTGTTGAATAATTTTTACTCCCTGTTTTTATTAGTTTAGTGAGATCTTTGACTAGGTTGCTGATAACAATATTTAAATTATTATCAAGAAAATAAATTTCTAGGTTTATCTCTTTACTACTATTTTCTACTTCTTCGCAGGCATTATCTAGGTATACCCCCAAAAGATTGGTTATGTATCTTTCTTTTAATACTTTCATTTTACTTAAATACGTTTTACTTTCTTTGTCGATAATTATGTTAAATTTTATATCCTTTATTTTATAGTACAAGTATTTATAAGTAATAATTCCTTTAACACCACCATTTGGAATCCTACTTATTGATTTTATCTCTTTAGTTTCAGTCTTGATAATACTATCGATATATTCCTTAACTTTTTTATTTGTCGTCATTGCTCTAATTGCCGCTAACTGGTTGTAGTGTTCATGATTATTTAATTCATAATTATCAATAATTTCTTCAAATTGAGTGACATATTCATATAAACCTGAATTTGTTGCTTTGAGTTCATAATATTTAATCATCCTAAAGATGAAGAGCATAAATAAAAACAACAATAATAACAAACTGATAACTGTCACATCGTAACTGTTAACTGTTTTTAGCATAAAGAGATTATATATAAGTGATATGGCTATAATTAAAGTAATAATAAAAGTAATTGTATGGATACTGACTTCTTTTTCACTTAACATTCGCTTATATATTCTTTTTAAATATATATTGTTTAAGATAGATAACGCTATCAAATAGACAAGCAAATTAATAAAAAGAAAGATCCACGGATTAGCTCTTATTATTTTTAGATTAGTAGCAAAAAATGGCACCATAAACATAATCGTTTCAATCATTACTATTATAAAAAAGAGAAAAAGAGAAGCATATATACTGCCTCGAAGACTTAATTTATAATTTATCATAAGTGATAGTGGTATTGTTAAAAACATTACACAAGAAAATAATGGTTCTCTTCCATAACTAATAAAGAATAATAAACTAGCAATTAACAATGATAAAAACAGTCTATTATTACTGATTCTAACTTTTAGAGTCACTTTGGTAATATAGATAAATACTGCTTGACCTATTAGCAATGATATTAGATGAGAAATTATCATAAGTCTTCCAGCCGTTTCCTATTTCTTCTAGATATATCAACCGTTTCACTCATATCATCAAATATAATTTTATTATTAATTTTATCAAAACGATATATATGCATCTTATTTACTATGTTGCTTGAACTAACTTTTAAAAAATCATCGTTTAATAATTTTTCTATATTTTTTAAACTAGAGTTTATTTCTATATCTTCATACTTTGTTTTAATAATTAGCTTGTTCACACCTTTTTGTTTATTTAAGCTAACTATGTCTCTAAATGATATTTTGTAAAGATTAGAATCTTTCTTTATCTTTATACACTGACTATCTGTAGCATATATCTTAACAATCCTATCTAGAGCTGTTCTTACGTTTTCTTTAAAGGCATCTAATTTGTTGATGAAATCAAATAAATATAACCTATTGCCAAGGGCTTCATATTTATATTCATTATGATTAGTTACAATTAAAACAAGAGAGTGCCAATCTCCTTGGGTCTCTCTTATCATTCTAAAGATATCAAGACCCGACTCATCTTTAGTTTCTATATCTAAAAAGTATATTTTATTAGGAAGATCATCGATGATAATCTTTTTCATATTTTGATCACATTTATTATATTTATGAATTTCGTATTCAATATCTAAGTTCATCAGATAAGTTGTTATAATTTTATCCAGTTCTTTTAGGAAACTAATATTGTCATCATATAGAATAAAATTAAGCATCGTCATCTTCTTCTTTACGAAATATTATGCTCGTATATTTTACTAACCATACAAGTATTACAAACAGTAAAACGTACATAATTAATCCAAGTTTTCTACTTTTAACAATCATTAAAATAGATGCTATCGAGAATAAAATGTTGATAGCGTATATAGTAAGAACTGTTCTCCTTTGAGAAAAATGCATTTTTAAGAATTGGTGATGCAAATGATCTTTATCTGCTTCAAATACTGGTTGCCTACGTACTAGTCGTCTTACAATTGCAAAGCCGGTATCGAGAATAGGAATAGCTAATACCATCAGTGGTACAGCAAGAGAGGAAAGTAGTGCTCCCTTAAAACCGAGCAATGAGATAACGGCAATCATGTAGCCCATAAACATAGCTCCGGCATCACCGGCAAAGATTTTTGCGGGATAGAAATTAAATGTCAGAAAGCCGAGCGTTGCGCCAAGCATAATGAATGTTAATATTAATTCTAACGTTCCAAAACGAAACTGAATCATCGAAATGACACCAATTGTTAAATAAAAGATCGATGATATTCCACCGCTTAAACCATCTAGTCCATCGATCAAGTTAATTATATTGATGCACGCTATAATAAATATTAAGGTAATGGGATAAGCCCATAAACCGAAGTGCATAGTATAGCCAAACAATCCCACATCTTGAAGAAGGATATTTCCGTATAACATTATAATTAGTGCTGATACTATTTGACCAATTAATTTATGTGAAGCCCTGATTGAATTAATATCGTCAACTAAACCAGTAAGGATAATAATAAAGCTTCCAAGAAGTATCGCGTTCATTCTCGTACTACTTGTTCCAAAGAGCATATAGGCTAAAATAAAAGCCAAGAAGATACCAAGACCACCAAGTTTAGCAATCGGTTTTTTATGAATGTGTCTCTTGCGGGGGATATCAATAGCTTTAATATGATTAGCTACCTTGACCATTAAAGGCATTAAAAAGGCCGATACCAAGAAGCTAGTAACCACCATTAAGGCAATGTTTAAAATATAACGATTATACATGTTTCACCTCAAATTTTACTACTTAGAAAAAAATCGAAAATAAAGTTAGTTAAAAGATATATTAGTGATGTAGCTAAAATGAAATAGAAGGCTCGCGCTTGCCAATACCTATTCTTTTTAAAGATACTATTAATATCGACAGCATCTAATGACCAAACGACCACTGCTGCTGAGATAAAATAGATAAATACTTTAACGGACATCTCTATTTTCCTCATATTCAGCTATTTGAGCTATCCGGCGTGCGTGTCTTTCTATATCTTCTCGCTCAACGTTAATAAATGTCTGTATCATGTCGACCGCCTTTTCAAACTCTGTGTCTGCTCCAAAAGCGATTACGTTAGCATCGTTGTCAATTCTAGCATAACGAGCATCGTCAACGCTATCCACCTTGGCAGCTCTGACAGCTTTTACCTTATTAGCAGCAATTGAAATGCCTATTCCACTTCCACATATTGCTATGCCAAAATCATATGATTTGGAAGTAATTTTTTCACCTAGTTTAAATGCATAAAGAGGATAATCGGACTTCTCTTCATTAAAGGCTCCAACATCAAAACAATCCATTTCAGCTTTAGAAAAATACTCGACCAATTTTCTCTTTAAGGGATAACCCCTATGATCACTTGCAAAACCTAACTTCATATTTATCACCACCCTTATTATATCTTCTTTATCCAAAATAAAAAAGAGTTTTTAAACTCTTAGTTTTCTTGGCTTTCAAAACCATACTTTTTGTTAAACTTATCAACACGACCAGCACTACTAGCTCTACTTTGTTTTCCTGTATAGAACGGATGACATTTAGAACATACCTCGATATGTAATTCTGCTTTATTTGATTTAACTGTAAACGTTTCTCCACATGCACAAGTTACTTCGGTGTCCATTGATTTTAGATTAGTCTCTTTCATTTTAACTCCTTCCGCCATGATTAATAGTAATCATAGTAATAAATGCCTCTATAATATATCATTATTATCTTATAATTGCAAGAATCTTTTGATATAATTAAGTTGTAGTTAGGGGATATTATGATTTATTTAAAAAGATTTGAACTTTTAGATGATGATAATGAGTTTGATGCTCTTCAGCAAGAAAAAAACGCATTTTTAATAATGTTTATCCCTTTGGTATATTTCCTAACAGGGAACTGAAGAAGATAAACTTTGAACCGATCACTATTTTTTATGGGGGAAACGGGTCGGGTAAGTCGACTATTTTAAATCTTATTGCCGAAGCATTAAAAGCTGAAAGAAAAAGTGATTTTGATAAGGGGACTTATTTTGATTTATACACTAAACATTGTAAATATGAATTATCTTTTGAGAAGTATGAAGAGATAAAAATAATAACTAGTGATGATGTCTTTGATTATTTACTTGATATTAGATCAATTAACGCAAATGTTAATCGCCGCAAAGAGCTGCTTGGTGAAGAATATTTGAATGCTAAGTTTGATACTAAGAATAGTTTTGATAGTTATGAAGAATTAAAAAAGCGCAGTGATTCTCGAAGAATGACAATGTCTAAGTTTGTCAGAACAAGACTTACTAACAACAATATTATCGAGCAATCCAATGGAGAGTCAGCTTTAGCTTTTTGGGAAAGAGAAATAAAAGATAATAGTATCTATATCCTCGATGAACCAGAAAATAGTTTGTCGGCTGAAAATCAAATTAAAATAAAACAATTTATCGAAGATTCAGTGCGATTTTATAATTGTCAGTTTATAATATCAACTCATTCCCCTTTTATATTAAGTTTAATTGGGGCTAAAATTTATGATTTAGATTCTCTTCCTGTAACTGATAAGCAATGGACAGAGCTCGAAAACATTAAAACTTATTATAATTTTTTTAAAGAGTATGAAGATAAATTTTAAAAGAGTATTTGAAAGCAAATACTCTTTATTTTTTACATATCTTTTTCGTATATTACCGCGCCTAAACCCTCTAGTTTAGATACGATGTTTTCGTATCCCCTTAGGATGTGCTCGATATTTGTAATATTCGTTGTTCCTTCGGCAACAAGGCCCGCAGCAACCATAGCAGCTCCTGCTCTTAAGTCTGTTGCTTCGACCACAGTTCCCTTAAGTGCTGTCGGTCCGTTTATAATGGCTTTTGTTCCTTCGATTCTTATATTAGCTCCCATCTTGTTTAGATGTTCAACATGCATAAAACGGTTTTCCCAAATCGTTTCATCGACAATTGATTCACCCTTAGCTTTTGTTAAAAGGACCGTAAAAGGTTGTTGTAAATCGGTTGGAAAGCCCGGAAAGACTTGAGTTGTTAGTTTTGTCGCTTTATAAGCATCTTTAGAGTTGATTATGACGTAATCTTGACCTAAATCCATATCTACTCCAATATCGGTTAATTTGGAAAATAGGGCATCTAAATGCTCAGGTATGATGTTGTCTATTTTGACATTTTTACCGATAAGCGAAGCAATTATAATGAATGTTCCAGCTTCGATACGGTCTGGTATAACTTCGTGGAAACAACCACTTAATTTATCGACCCCATCAATTTTAATAACACTTGTTCCAGCGCCACTGATTTTAGCACCCATACTATTTAAAAAGGTTGCTATGTTAACGATTTCTGGTTCTTTAGCAGCATTTTCAATAACTGTTCTACCTTTGGCTCTAGTTGCCGCTAGAATTATATTAATCGTTGCCCCAACCGATGCTATATCTAAATAGATATTAGCTCCCTTAAGCTCTTTAGCATCGATTATATATTTATTATCTTCATGAACGACGGTAGCCCCTAATGCTTCGAAGCCTTTAACGTGAAGATCGATAGGTCTTTTACCAATTGAACAACCTCCCGGAAAATACATTTCAACATGTCCGTATTTTCCTAAAAGTGCTCCCATAAAATAATATGAAGCCCGTAGTTTTTTAGCTACTTCTTCTGGAATCAACTTATTTTCAATCGAGCTTGAGTCAATCACGATGCTTTCACTCGCTCTTTTAATTTTTACTCCTAGAAATTCTAGCATTTCAGCTAATGAATCGGTATCGGTTATATCGGGAACATTACATATCGTAACTTCCCCATCTGATAGTAGCGACGCCGGAATCAGGGCAACAGCACTATTTTTAGCGCCACTTACTCTGACTGATCCCGTTAATGGTTTACCACCTTTAATTTCTAATGTTTTCATCTTATCTCCTTTTGAAAAAGAGTTCTATCTTAGCTGCTGCTGCATTTTTTAGAGCATCTTTTCCACTTCCGATAACTTTGCGTGGGTCGTATTCGTCACTTGTTTTAACGAACTCTACTACGGCATTATGCCACGCTATCTGAAGTTCTGTATTTATATTTATTTTACTTATACCGCTTGCTATTGCTTTATCAATTAGCTCATCTTCAAGACCAGTTCCTCCATGTAATACAAGTGGAACAGAAAGGGCTAAATTAATCCTAGACATAGTCTCAAAATCTAAATTTGGCTCTCCAGCATAAAGACCATGAACACTACCTAATGCCGGTGCTAGAGAATCAATTCCTGTCTCTTTTGTCAATTTAACGCAGTCTTCTAAGCTAGCATTTAGAATGCCACCGATAATTCCGTCTTCATTTCCTCCGACGTGTCCCACTTCCGCTTCGACTGTTACTCCTTTTTCATGAGCATAATCGACAACTTCTTTTGTAATTCTGATATTTTCGTCTATTTCATATTTAGAGGCATCGATCATCACCGATGAAAAACCAGCATCGATAGCTTTTTTACAGCTTTCAAAACTAGTTCCATGATCTAGATGAAGTGCTACACCACTACTTACGTTCAACGACTTAACTAACTCACTAACCATCGCATAAACAACATTGTAACCACCCATGTATTTAGCAGCGCCTTCACTGACACCCAAAATAACAGGAACGTTTTTCTCCTGGCATATTTCTAGAATGTTTTTAGTCCATTCTAAATTATTGATGTTAAACTGGGGAATAGCATATTTGCCTTCTTTTGCTTTTAGTAACATCTCTTTAGTATTTATCAACATATAAAAAGCCCTCTTTCAATAATATTTTATCAAAATACAAGGGCTTTTACAAGATTATAAGTATTTAGAAACCGTGTCTTTTACACTAATTAATAGATTGATTATTTTTATTGAATTATCATTTAATTTACTCAAATCATTTTTAACTTGTTGTTTATAAGATTCATCAAATAATTCATTAAACCCTAGATATTTAGAATCACTACGAAGAGCTATAATTTCTTTCTTATATCCTTCGATATCCTGTGTTTTAACAAACTCTTTTATCTTTGCTATTTTGTCATCTAGCTCTTCATAAAAGCTTTCCAGGCTTTCGTCGTATTCTTTAATACCTCCGAGAATATTCATGGCTGTACACACATCTATATTTTTACTCTGAAGATAATCAATATTTCCTTTGGTTTCAACCTTCTTAGGGATAATAACACAAGCTGGATCTTCAGAATTAATATTAGCTATATCATCATCATTTGTTTTATCTATTTCACCGCCAAAACTTTTTCTAATGATACGGTCAAGTTCTGTCCTCATAATAGGCTTGGCAATGTAATCATCAAATCCTTTTTTAAGATATTTTTCTTTAGCTCCGTCAATGGCATTAGCCGTTAGAACGACGATCGGTAGTTTAGTTCCCATTGATTTCAACTTTTCCATTGTCTCCGTTCCAGTCATCTCGGGCATCATATCGTCCATAAAGATTAAATCATATTCTTCTCCAGCTTGAATCATTTCCAGACATTTAATACCACTATCAGTTTCATAAATATCAAATTTATATGGCATTAAGAAGTTTCTAGCTATTTTTAAATTCATTTTATTATCATCGACGACAAGTACCTTTTTTCCAGAAAAGTCACTTATAGTAGTTCTTTTTTTATTAATTGCTTTGGTAGATATAGTTTTACTAATTTTACTTGTCACTTTAAGAAATGTCGATAAAACTCTACGAAGTTCTAATCGTTCAATCGGTTTAGCGACATAGTCATCAAATCCTATTTTAATATAACTATCTTTAATGTCACCGACGGCGTTAGCTGTGAGGGCAACGGTGGGTATATTAAAGCCTGGTATTTCCTTAAGCTTAACAAGCGTTTCTGTTCCCCTCATTTTAGGCATCATATCGTCAAGTAGAATAAGATCATATTTGTTTCCTGCTTTTATTAAATCAATGCATTCAAAACCGTTATCAATAAGCACTGTTTTAACTTTATAAGTACTTAAAACTTTTTCAGCAACTTTGAGGTTTAACTTGTTATCATCGACGACAAGAATCGTAGAATTTTCAAATAATAACTCGTTCTCACTATTTTCTTCTTGCGCATGGGTAACGCCAGTCATACTGACTATCTTTTGTTTTAGATAAACTGTGAATTTGCTTCCTTCACCATATACACTTTGAACGACGATTTTTCCACCCATCATTTCAACAAGTGATCTGGTTATGGCAAGACCAAGCCCCGTTCCTTCAGCTGTTGTATTTCTGTCTTCATCAAGTCTATTAAATTTAGTAAATAATTTATCTATTTGATCAGCTTTGATTCCACGTCCTGTATCTTCGATTGAAATAACGAGAGAAGTGTATTCGGAATCATTGACGCAATTTACATTAAAACTTATTTTTCCTTCAGTCGTATACTTAGCAGCGTTTGTAAGTAGGTTAGTGATAATCTGTTTTAATTTTCCGATATCTCCATTTAAAGTATGTGGTAAATCCGGTGAAAAATTACTGATAAATTCAATTGGTTTTTCATCAAGTCGCGGTAAAATTAATTTAGCTAAATTATCTAAATTGGCTAACAATTCATAATTAGTATTAACAATATCCATTTTATTAGCTTCGATTTTAGATATATCAAGTATTCCATTTACTATCCCTAGCAAGTTTTGAGACGCCATAATAATATCGTCGGCATCTTTTTTAGCTTCTTCGATACTTCCTTCTGTTTTAATACACTCAGAAAAGCCTACAATAGCATTAAGTGGAGTTCTAATTTCGTGACTCATACTAGATAAGAAATCAGTTTTGGCACGATTTGCTTTATCTGCTTGATCTTTGGCAAGATTTAATTCATTAATTAATTTTAAATCTGGATTTTCAACTGTAAAATACATTATAACTAAGACAAATGAATGAAGTACGGTCATTAATGTTAAGGTAGGTTCGTACATTTGAATAATTGATACAATGGTTAAACCTATTATAAAGAAAAACAACGGAAAATATTTCTTAGCAGTAACTATTTTAATGTTTTTAATCATCAAAAATAAGGCAGAAGGAATAATTAATATAGAAAGAAAAAACACATAATTAACAGCCATGCCGCTAGAATAAATACCTTTATCGACGTGAATAGTTGTAGGTAAAAAAGAAATAAGCATTATCGATACTATTATCGACCCAACTACAAAGTAACGAATCTTTAACGAATGTTTATTGTAATTAATATCATCGATGGAAATAACCATAATATATAAGAAGAACAGGAGAGAAAAACAAACAAGATAGATTAAATACAATCTATTTAAAACGATTGGAAGCATTTCAGTTGCTCCCAACATTTTTACCGAATGTATAGTAGTTAATTCAACTAATAATCCCAGCAGATTAAGTAATAATAAGTATCCAAAAACTTTTAATTCATTACTTTTTATTTTTGCTTTACTCAAAAAAAGATAATTAAATATTACACTATAAACTATACTCAAAATAATAAATTGTGAACTGTCTGCAACCATAATTCCTCTTATTTTATTAGTTTTCATAATAAGTATATCAAACATTTTACTTTTTTGAAAAAAGAAATGAAAAAAGAAATAAAATTATTTCTTTATTTTTTTACTAGTGTTTTTACTTTAGCTTTTTCTTTTCTGTTTTCATGATAATCTTTAGCTAAAATGCACTTCTCAGATAAGCCTTCAGCTAAAAGAGCAAACTGACTACGTTTCAAGGTATGTAATAATTTAAACTCTTCTTCCGTCGTTCTAGTTCGAAAATATAATTTATCTAAAATTTCTTCACCAAATTCATTAACTAGTCTTTGAGTAGCTCCTTTTAATACTTTGCTTTTGTCAAAACTAACCCCTTCTTGAGGCATAATATGAGCAATACGAGTATCGTTATTATCATCTAAACTAATTACCGAACAAGATCTTATTTTTTTTGTATCTCTTAAAATAACGTCAGCTATCTCATAATCATAAGGTTCTATCTGATTATCACTAACTCGACCTTTCATATATACATTTCCTTTTTTATCGTAGTAACCCATAGTTCCCATAGTTCCCCACGTTTCTCCGTGTACATCGGTAATATAAAATTCCTTTTCCGCTTCAGGAGAATTTACATAACCCTCCATTTGGCACGGTGAGTTTGCTACTAAATGTCCTTTTTCCATTGGTTTACAATGTGTTCCATCTTTGCGTAAAACTGCAATTCTAACTGATTTGTGCGGTTTCATTCCAATTGGTTCTTTTATACCGATGTGACTAGGAAGTTTGTTAGAAATAGATCTAAACATTCTGAAAAATACACCACCTTGCTCAGATGTACCACCACCTACACTCATACAAGAAACAGGAATTTTAATGTGGTCGAGACCGATTCCATTTTTCTTCAACCATCTGTTTAATGCCTTTTCTTCACCAGCTGATAAAGGTTCGCCCGCTGCAGTTGCTGCAAGCAAATATCTAAAATTAACATTTTTATATCTTTCATCAGTTTCGTGTTGTTTCATGGCATATATCCAAGCAGAAGTCGCAGTTACAGCAATGCTAGGCTTGTTAATTACAATACTTGATAAGAAAAATTCTTTTATATTTATTGGTTCTAATGCAACTGTTGCACCATGCATCATTTTGTCAGAAACACCCGATAAAAAGTCTGTGTCTGACATCGTTTTTATAAAGACTAAGCTTGTATGACCATTCATAGATCTTTGACTAGAAATATCAGAATCTTGGAATCTAGCTGATGTCGTATATGTTCTGATTTTGTGTGACAATCCTTTAGGTCTGTCCCAATTTGTAGAGCCACTAGTGTATGTTCTTGTAAACGGATCATTTAAATCCATATCTTCAATTACTTTACCTTTGTAATTTTCTCCGGAAGCTAAAAACGAATCTATATTTAATATATTATCAAACTTTGCCAGATTGTTTTGGTAAGCTTCTTCGTCTAATTTATAATATTCTTCTGTAATTTTTTTATACGGATTTTCATTGTTCAAGCTATAATCGATTGAAATTGGAATAATTATTTTTTCTTTATTTAACTTTAATAGTGTCGGTGCTAACTTACTAAAACTCATATCACTAACAAAAACGAACTGTGAATCTGCACGTTCAAGAATTTCCCTAAGATAATCATCATTAAATTCAGCGGATACAAGATTAGTCACAGCTCCAACCATACTTGCAGCTCCCATTATAAATGGAAACTCTGGTGTGTTCTCAATTGCACACACAAACTCTTGTCCCTTTTTTATTCCGTTAGCTTTTAATGCTTTTGCATACTTATAAGACATAGTAAAAAAATCTTTATAGGTAAATATTTTCCCTCTATATTTTATGGCTGGTGCATCTAAATTATCTTTTTGTCTTTCCCACATTTCTTTTATCCAAGAATAGTTATGATTTTCATCAATGTCACGCAAAACGTTTTGAACTTTTTTGTCATAACCTTTCAGCGGATAAGCCTTCTTGCATGGTTGACTTTTAATTAAGTCTATTTCTTTTTTGAATTCATTAAAACAATTCATAGTTAATACCCCCTTAAATTGGCTATATTATATCATTAAATCCTTAAAAAGTAAAGATTTATTTACTTTCATATATTAATACTATTCTATCTTTGTCTGACAAATCCTTAATACACTCAAATTCTGCTTTTGGAAAATATTCTTTTTGAAGTGTTTTTAACACCTCTTTTTGATCTACTCCTATTTCAAAAGCAAGTAAATATCTTTCTTTTAAATATCTCTTAGCTTCACTTAGTATTTGCCTGTACATTGCGGTGCCTTTTTCTTTAGCAAAGAGGGCTAAATGGGGCTCGTGCTTGAAAACTTGGGCTTCTATTTCTTCTTCTTTATCTATATATGGAGGGTTACTTATGATTAGATCGAATTTGGATTCGATCTTTTCAAATATATCACTTTGAATAAAGGCGATTTCTTGATTTAAGTTTTCGGCATTTATTTTTGCGACATTTAGCGCTGATTTACTTATATCGGAACAAGTTACATGCGAATTTGGTAATATTGCTTTTAACGTTATTCCAATCGCTCCACTTCCAGTACCGATATCTAATATTGCAATATTGTCATCTGCAAAAACTTCTTTGATTTTTATCAATGTTTTTTCGATCAGTTCTTCAGTTTCAAATCTAGGTATTAAAACGTTTTCATTAACAATAAACTTTCTTCCATAGAAATTGACATCACCGATGATGTATTGAAGAGGATAATTATCTTTTCGAGCTTGAACTAAATTTTTAAATTTTTCACAGGCTTCTTTGCCAACTATTTCATCTAAATGGGTTAATAGTTCTAGTGTATCGTAATTTAAAACACTCGCTAAAAGCATTTTAACTTCATGCGAATGTATATGTTTTTTCCCTTCGATTATAAGTTCTTCGACAGTCATTATTCTCCGCTCAATTTTCTTTTTTGATCTTCATTGATTAAAGCTTGGATGACATCTTCAAGGTCGCCTTCCATTACTCTATCTAAGTTCATTGTCGTAAAGCCTATGCGGTGATCGGTAATCCTGTTTTGTGGATAGTTATACGTTCTGATTTTTTCCGATCTGTCCCCAGTCCCTATTTTACTTTTTCGCTCTCCACCAATTTCAGCATCTCGTTTAGCCTGCATATCATCAAAAATTCGTGATTTTAAGACCTGCATAGCTCTTTCTTTGTTTTGAATTTGGCTTCGCTCATTTTGACAAGTTACAACTATACCGGTTGGCAAGTGAGTAAGTCTTACGGCACTATCGGTCGTATTTACTCCCTGTCCCCCTTTTCCGCTAGAACGATATATATCTACTCTAATATCATTAGGGTTTAATTCTACTTCGAAATCTTCGACTTCAGGCATAACTAAAACAGTAGCTGTCGAAGTGTGAACTCTGCCTTGCGTTTCAGTAACAGGGACTCTTTGAACCCGGTGCGCTCCACTTTCATACTTTAACTTTGAATAAGCACCTTTTCCTTTGACCATAAAACTAACTAGTGAGAAACCACCACCCTCGGAATACTCTTCGCTTATTACATCTACTTTAAAGCTCTCGTCTTCGGCATAGCGCAAATACATTCGATACAAATCTCCGGCAAAGATGTTAGCTTCGTCTCCTCCGGCAGCTCCTCTGATTTCAACAATAACATTCTTATCATCGTTAGGGTCTTTAGGTATTAAAAGAAGCTCTAATTCATCCTCTAAAGTATCTTTAGTACTATTTAGCATACTTAACTCTTCTTTGGCAAATTCAGCCATTTCTGTATCGTTTAAGAGCTCTTTAGCTTCTTCAATGTCATTTAACACTTTCATATATTTATCAGCATGTTCAACTATATCTCTATAGTCTGAAACTTGTTTGGAAATTTCTCTTGTTTTATTCACATTAGATAAAACTTCCGGCTTAAGAAGTTCGGTATTTAATTCATCATAATGTTTCTTTATTACTATTAATCTTTCTAGCACGCATATCAATCCCTTCATCTTTTGTATTATAGCACAAGAAAAAACAAAAAAAAACTAGATTTATTCTAGTTCTAATTCATCTTCATCGATAATTACTAAATTCTTTAGATCGTCATCTCCGTCATCAAAATCATCTTCGTCATCTTTCTTGCCATCGAATTCATCTACTTCAATCTCTTCTTCTTTTTCTTCGACTTCATCTTCTAAATCTTCTTCATCATCTTCATCGATTACTTTTTTTACCTTTATGGCATCACTTGAATATTTTTCGCGTAAATCCCATATACCATCTACTAAGACAAACCTTTTATCCGTAGATAACATCGTAAAATAATCTCCAATCTTGTTCTCAAAGTAAGATTTCGGCAATTCTAACTTAGATGTAATAAATTTAAATATATCGGCAGTTTTACTAGGCCCTTCTTCCTTGATATACATAACTGTAATATCTTTATATGAAAGTAATTCTAGTTCTTCTTTAGTCATTGCTTTTATGTTCATTTTTATCTCCTAATTAATCTATAAATGTTATTCTATAAACTTATATCATTTATAAATTATAATTGCAACAGATATTTACATTTTTTCTGGAATGTCTATTCCTAAAGTATTGATTAAGAGAGTTGTCGCTTGATGTAGTATCGATACTAAGGCAAGCCAAGATTTTTTCTGTGTCTCATCTTCGCAACCTAGGACATGGTTTTCAGCATAAAACTTATTAAAGTTACTACTTAAAACATATACATATTCAGCTATATCACTTGGCGTTCCTTCGTTATATGCACTGTCGATTATCTTTGGCATCTGCAAAAGATTGATTAATAGTGTTCTGTCATAATTGCCAGCAAGTTTAATGATTTTATAATTGTCAAAGCCCGATTTGTCTAACATCGACTTCATACGTATATTGGCATATAAAATATATGGTCCTGTTTTTCCCTCTAAATCAGCAAACTTCGAGGGATCAAAAATATAATCAGTTAAACGCTGTGGTAATAGATCGGCAAATTTAAGAGCGGCGATAGCTACTTTTTTAGCTATATCTTCTTTTTTATCATCACTTGTATCGATACTTACCTTTTTAGCTGTCTCCTCATAAACCATCTGTATTAAATCGTTTAACGTCATTACTCCGCCGTCACGAGTCTTAAATGGTTTTCCATCAGGCCCATTCATCGTACCAAATCCTCTAAAATCAAGTTCGGTATTTTCATTTACGATCGCTGCTTTTTTCACTACTCTAAAGACCGACTCAAAATGAAGTGATTGTCTCTTATCGACTACATACCAAATCTTGTCAGGATTAAATCGTTTCATACGACCCAAAATAGTTCCTACATCAGTTGTCTCATAAAGATATGCACCATTTCCCTTGACCATGATAGCTGGTGGCATCTCTTTAGTATCTTTAGGATCACTGACATCGACAACCATAGCTCCTTCACTTTCGTATAATAAACCCTGCTCTTTTATTATGTCTAGTGCTTCTGGAATATACTCGAGACTATCCATCTCGCCTTCCCAGAGGTCAAAATTAGTATTTAATATCTCGTATGTTTTTTTTATATCACCAAGTGATAACTCTATTACTTTTGCCCAAACCTTATTATAAGCTTTGTCACCTTTTTGTATCTGAAGAGTTATTTCGCTAGCTTCGCTATATATTTTTTCATCAGCCTTTGCTTTGCTTGAGGCAACAGGATATATTTCATTTAAATCTTCACTTTTGATAGGAAGCTCAAAATCTTCACCATCATAGCCCGCTTGAAAACATGGTAACTCTGGAAATCTAAATTTAAGTTCACTTATGACCATTCCGGCTTGAAGCCCACTATCACCTAAGTGAACATCGCCGATAACGTTGTCACCTTTGACCATAGCAATTCGCTTCATGGCTTCACCAATGTTGGCGCTACGCAAGTGTCCTACGTGAAGCACTTTTGCGACATTAGCTCCACCATAATCGATAATTGTTGTTTCGTTTTTACCTTTATCTATGTTGTTTTCGATATTTTCGCTAAGTTCACTTGCAAACTTTAATAAAGTCTCTTCGCTTAACTTAATGTTGATAAAACCTGGTCCAGCGATATTTATATCAATAAAAGTCTTATCTTCTTTTAACTTTTCAACTATTTTTTCAGCTATTATCCGAGGGTTTTCACCATATGTTGAAGCAAGTTTCATTGCATCATTTACTTGATAATCTCCAAGATCAGGTCTATTGGATAAACTCAGTTTAAAATCGTCGACTTTGTAACCCGCTTCTTCGATATAATCATTAACTTTTTTTTCTAGACTCTTTATATAGCTCATGCTTCCTCCTCGTATGTCATGTCGATAATTATTTTATCGTTTCCTACTATTTCAAACACGACATAATATTTGCTTCTTTCTTTTTTGATTTCTAACGTTTCAACTTCTAACTGCATATCTTGATTCATCTTTTTGATAGTTAACTCACATGCTGTTCGCTTATCTTTATCAAAGTTGTATCTTATGTAAATTTCTTCACCATCTCTGACAAAGATATTATTCTTCATATCTAACGACATCGAAAAACCATCTTCCATAAAACTAATTATTTCGTTTTCTAGATACCCTTCACCTTCGAAAATCTTATTCTCTTCCGAAGTAGTCAAATTAAGTTTATATTTAATTTTACTCATAATACCACCAAATCGATATTTGAATTATATCATATACTATATTAATTTAAAATAAAAAAAGAGCTTTCGCTCTATATGATTATTTCTACCTGGTCGCCGTTTTTCAACTGACAAGCATTGGCGTCGTCAGTATCGATATGCACTTCGAAAAAAGCTGGATTTTCTTCTTTGATAAATACATCTTGTAAAATAGTCGGTTTTTCACCTTCGACTTTAAGCGATACTCTATCTACTAAATTAAGTCCATACATATCGATAGTTTCTCTATCGACATGAATATGTCTATTAGCTATTATCGCGGCACTTCTTTTTATTGTAGCGTTCGGTCCAACTATTTCAATTTCTGTTGCACCCTCCAAATCACCAGATTTTCTAATCGGTGCCGTAATACCTATCGTTCTACAATCAGTTTGAGATAACTCAACCTGCGTATATTTTCGATACGGTCCAAGTATTCTAAGAGCACTTATTTTTCCTTTAGGCCCTGCGACATCTACTTTATTAGACGAAGCAAATTGACCCGGTTGATTAATGGCCCTGTCTAAATTTATATCCGCATCTTGACCAAATAATAATTTAAAATCTTCTTCTGTTACATGAAGATGTCTGTTTGAAACCCCTACGCTTATTATCATATTATCACCTATTTTATTATAGCATGTTTTTTATTTAACAACTCATTTTATATTTCTAGATTGTACAATTAGACAAGATTTGATATACTTTTTTTAATAGAGAGGTTATAAATGATTTGGATTGCTTACATAATTATTATATTAATACTATTGACAGTTCTATATTTTAGAAATGCTTTTTCAAGATTTGATCAATTGACAATTAGAATAATCGAAGGTGAAGAGAATATCGATAATTTTCTAGATGTAAAGAGTGAGCTTTTAGCAAATGTTTGTAACCATATTAACGATATCAACAAGAATAAAGTATTCTCCGGCATTAGCTTTCTTAAGAAGAATGATTTTGATAGCTTCAAGCTTGACAGAGAATTAAGTGATTTATATGCTTCGCTTAAAGAATATTTAATGGTAAACAAGAGTTTTATTCCTGATGATGAAACAGCTGCTAACTTATTAGAGTTAGAAAGCAATGAAATTGAACTTGAAGGAAGTAAAATATTTTATAACGAAAACGGAAAAGTATTTAACAGAATGATCGATAGATTTCCAACTAGTATTATCTCAAGACGAAGAAACTATGATTATAAATATTTATATAGTTTTAAAAAAGAAGAATTCTTCAAAATTATGACTACTAATAAAAAGAAAAATGTGTTAAGTAATTAGCACATTTATTTTATTTCCCAGTTGATTTCCTTAATGGCTTTGGACTTTAAAAAAAGGTTTGTCTTAGAGAATGGTTTGCTGCCAAAGAAGCCGCTATAAGCAGAAAAAGGGGATGGGTGAGAAGAAGTAATAACAAAGTGCTTATCATTATCGATAAATGCTTCTTTTCCTTTGGCAAAGTTTCCCCATAAGATAAAGACAACATGCTCCTTTTCAGCTGATATCTTTTTGATAACGGTATCTGTAAATTTGTCCCAACCGAGCGTTTTGTGTGACGCGGCTTTATCTTTTTCGACAGTTAAAACAGAGTTAAGAAGGAGAACACCTTCCTTGGCCCAAGGCTTAAGACTTCCGCTAGAAGTTTCACTTACACCTAAATCATCATATAATTCTTTGTAAATATTTTTAAGAGATGGTGGTTTTTTTATTCCTTCTTTGACAGAAAAAGATAAACCTTCGGCTTGTCCTTCACCATGATATGGATCTTGCCCAAGAATTACTACTTTAAGATCTTTAAAGCTGGTTAAAGTAAAAGCTTTAAAGATTTCGTTTTGAGGTGGAAAAATTTCTTTGTTAAGATATTCTTCACGAAGAAAAACGAGAATATTTTTAAAGTATTCTTTATTTATTTCTTCTTTTAATATGTCATCCCAATCGTTATTAAAAAGCATGGTCACCTACTTATGATATGTTTCATTATTATTTATTTTAAATGAGCGATAAATTTGTTCAAGTAAAATTATTCTAAATAATTGATGAGGAAAAGTCATTTTAGAAAACGATATTTTTTCGTTCGCTCTATCTCTTACCTCTTTACTCAAACCGTTGCTGCCACCTATTACAAAACAGATTTTTTTTGATTCATTTCGAAGGAGTTCGATCTGTGAAGCGAATTCTTCAGAATTAAGTTCTTTAGATAAAACATCAAGGGCAATCAGATAGTCATTAGCATTGATGCGAGATAAAATCCTTTTTCCCTCTTCGATCAAATTAGCTTCATCATCCATTAAATTTTCATCTTTTAATTCGATTATTTCCATTTTGTCATATTTTTGAAGTCTTTTTAAATATTCATCTATCGCTTCCCTATAAAATTTTTCTTTTACTTTTCCTATGCATATTATCTTAATCATCATTTACCTCGATAATTTCGCTTATTTCATGTTGATTAGCCACTAAAAGCTTGTCAATGTTGAAGCCTTTTTCCTTGATAATCGTTGCAACTGTGTCATAAGCAAGAGCTGGAGTATTATTGTTTTCACTTATGTGAGCTAAATATATATATTTTGTCTTTTCACCTATCACTTTGCTTAGAAACTTGGCACTCATTTTATTTGATAGATGTCCACTGTCACCAATTACACGCTGTTTTAACGACTGTGGATATGGTCCATTTAATAGCATCTCTTCATCGTAATTACTCTCTAAAATATATATATCCTTATTTTTAAGCTGTTCATAATATTTTTTATTTATATATCCCGTATCGGTAATATAGACTAGTTCAGTATCATTTTCTTTGATTAAAAGCCCAATGACGGGTACATCGTGTGAAAGATTAAAAATCGTTATATTTAAATTACCAAGCGAAAAAGAACCATTGATTATTTCAATATTCTCTTCGTTAATCACTTTACTTAGTTCGCTATAGTTTTTATTTGCCGAATAAACTTTAGCTCCTGTTTTAGCAACAAATGAGGCTACTCCTCCGATATGATCTGTGTGGGTATGAGTTATAATTACGCCATTAATATCGTGAGGACTTAAGTTTATATAGTCTAATCTATTTTTTAACTGTCTATAATTTATTCCTAGATCAATAAGTATCTTGGTTGTTTCCGTTTCAACCAAGGTGCTATTTCCCTTTGAACCACTAGCTAATATTTGTACTTTCATTAATAGAGTGTTAACGGATTAAATGATCTTCCACCTCGATATGGATAACCGTTATACGTTCCAAAGTGTAAGTGAACTCCTGTAGCAAGCCCCGTTCTTCCCATCGTTCCTATTTTTTCACCCATTGCTACCGTTTGCCCAACAGCTGTGAAATTTTGGTTTAAGTGAGCATACATAGTGAAAAATCCATTGTTATGATCTATTAGAATATATTTACCATCTGGCCACCTTTGTCCACTTTCGACGATTGTTCCGTTATTAGCAGCAAAGATTGGTGAACCTTTCCCAGGTCCTGCTATGTCGATAGCCTCGTGCATTTTACCCCAGCGCCAAGCAAATGGACTGGTTATAATGTATGGTTGTGCTGTAGGCCATGCCCACATACCTAAATGTCCTACGTTAGGAATGTATTTGGTTCCTTGGACTACTATTTTATTAATAGGTGCCGATATTTGTTCTTCGGATATTTTGACGAATCCATCAAGCTGTCCATTTATATATCGGTAATTAGACGTTACCTTTGAAACGCCATTCACTCCATTTTGTTTAATTTTTTGAACACCTTCAGATAAGGTTGCATCTTTTTCTATTACTGTTTCAAACCCCTTGGTCTGTCTTTCAACGACATAGTCATTACGTTCTAAAGTAAAGACGGGATCGATGAATGCAACACTAACTTTCTGTCCTGGATAAAGAAGATTGTCTGGACTTGTAATGCTAGGGTTAGCAATCATAAACTCTTCGACCGAAAGTTTGTTGTTAAAAGAAACGTCTTTGATATTATCACCAGCCGCTACATAATAATCTTTAGTAGCATCTTCTGAACCAAACAATAAATACTGTGATAATTTATCTACGTCCATAAAGATTTTTTCTTCGGTTGAGATTTTATTTTTTTTGATAGTAATATTGTTAAGAACTTTTAAATTATCTATTCTTCGTCCATAATCCTTAATTTCAGCTTGAGTACCGTTAATATATTTCCCATACTCATTTTCGGGCACAAAAGCATACACCGTCTTTTTTAAAGCTGTTTCAAAAGTTTTTTCATCAATCGTAAATATTTTTTTGTTCTCCGTTAAAACCTCTCCTGCTTCAGTCATCTTTTTGATACCTTTTATGTTTATTTCGTATCCGTCGATAGTAAAAGCAGACATCTTTATAATCTTTTCATAGATATCTTTAACTTCATCTATCTTGCTAAAGTATGTGGTATCTTTTTTAATATTTAAGTTATTAGGCATAAAAACATTATCTACTTGATATTTTTTCTTTAGTTCTTTTTGAGATTTATTTATATATTCTTCTAGTGCTTTTTTTGATTTAATATTACCTATCTCTTGTCCATCTAAATATACTTTATATACAGGTATTGGATCATTAAATGTTTGACTTGCAAAAGCAAGAACTGTACTACTTATTAGTAGGGCAATGATTGTTGAAAATATTAATTTTTTATTCACGAACATCACCTGCTTCAGATTTCTTCATACTTAAGAAGGTCGAAGTGTTTCTCTTAAACAACAGGTCAACTGTACCGTTAGGTCCATTTCTGTGTTTTGAAAGTATGAATTCACTTATACTTTGATTATCACTGGTGGCTTTTTCTTTATTGTAGTAATCATCACGGTATAGGAACGCTACGATGTCGGCATCTTGTTCTATCGAACCAGACTCACGTAAATCACTCATTATCGGACGTTTATTTTCTCTTGCATCAACCGATCTAGATAGCTGTGCTAAAGCAACGACCGGAATGTTTAACTCGACAGCCATTATTTTAAGGGCTCTCGAAATATCTGATACTTCTTGTTGACGGTTTGATCCATAGTTAGTCGAGCTAGATATTAATTGTAGGTAGTCGATAATAACAAGTCCAAGTCCTTCGTCGCTACTTGCGAGTCTGCGACACTTAGATTTTATTTCTCCGATAGTTATACCTGGAGTATCGTCCATATATATTTTAGTATCAGAAAGTTGGCTAATTGCCTCATATACTCTCTTCCAGTCTTCGTTAAGTAGGTTTCCGGTTGTAACTTTTGAACCATCTACTTGACCAAGTGAGCTGATCATACGATTAGCTAGTTGTTCTGCTCCCATCTCTAAGTTAAAAATGGCAACTGTTTTTTTGCTACTAATTGCAACGTTGGTTGCTAAGTTGAGAGCCCAAGCACTCTTTCCCATAGCGGGTCTTGCAGCAATTATTACAAGCGTTTTTGGTTGTAGGCCTGATGTTAATTTATCGATATCAGCCCATCCCGTTGCTAGACCAGTTACATCGCCTTTTGTTTTAGATAATTGCTCTAAGTTATGTTGAGCTGATGTCAAGACGTCTTGAATTGTTCTAAATTCGCTAGCACGTCTGTTTTTAACCACTGATAGTATTTTTCTTTCAGCTTCATCAAGTGTATCTGCAACATCGCCAGCTTGATCATAAGCCGAAGTAGTGATATCGGTTGATACTTCAATTAACTTTCTTAAAAGGGCTGCTGATTCTACATCTTTAATATACTGATCTATATTTGCCGCTGTTGGAACTGAATCTAAGACTTCAGTTATATATTCAACGCCACCAGCATCTTTTAATGTGCCGGCGTTTTTTAAATGCGTTGTTACCGTCGTTGCATCGATAGGTACGTTTTCATCATACATCTTTTTTAATGCATCAAAAATAACTGCATGACTATTCATGTAGAATGATTCTTTGTATAAAACCTCACAAGCCTTTTGTAGTGCCGAGTTTGAAATAAACATCGCACCTAATACTGACTTTTCAGCTTCTATATTGTTAGGTATGCTCTTTAAAGCCATATGCCTCCTACTTTTCAAGTTTTATCTTGAGTGTTGCTGATATATTTGAATATATCTCTATTATTACACTGTGTTGCCCAAGACTACTTATTGAGTCTTGCATTTTCAAGTGTTTTTTATCTATTAAGATATCGTGTTTTTCTAATTCTTCTTTGATTTGTTTACTGCTGATGCTTCCGAATACTTTATCGTCGGTACCGGTTTTTACTTTGAAAACTAAAGTTAAACTCTCAAGCTGTTTTTTTGTTTTTTCAGCATCTTGACGCATTAAACTATCATTAATAGCTTCTTGCTGTTTTTCTCTTTCATACTTAGAATATGATTCGTTAGTTAACTGTTCGGCTATACCTTTTTTTATTAAAAAGTTTTGTGCATAACCATCCGCTACATCTTTTACTTCGCCTCGTTTTCCTTGGCCTTTTAAATCTTTAAGGAAGATAACTTTCATTATATCACCTAATTTCTTTTAATTTTACTATTAATTTTTTATATACTTCTTCGACATTAGAATTTTCTATTCTGGCTGCGGCTCCCTCTTCGTCTCCACCTCCCCCAAATACTTGGAGAAGTTTTCCAACATTTATTTCACCATATGATCTAGCACTTATTCCAATTTCGTTTTTTGATATTTTACCTACGACAAAAGAAGCTTTAATATCGCTAAAGAAAAGTAAACTATCGGCTATTTTGGCTAGATCTTCTCGTCTGTAGACAATTCTTTGCATTCCTTTAGATACAGCTATTCCGTGAATATTTCTAACGCTGCTGATAACTTTTTGTCTTTGCATATATTCTTTTAAATCTTGTTTGAGAAGGTATTGAACTTCTTTGTTGTCAGCACCGCAACTCATCAAGTAAGCCGAACAGGTAAATGTCTTTTCTGTTGTCTTAATCGCATAAGCATTGGTATCAAGAACGATACCCGCTAAAAGAACGGTTGCTACTTCTGGACTAACATTTAACTTTCCATCGTAACTTATAAACTGGGCAATCATTTCGCTAGTACTCGAAGCCATATCATCGATTATGCTCAAATTAGCTTTTATTACTTGCTTACTTTCATCATGATGATCGATGTTAATAACGGTCTTGAATTTCTCAAGTAGTTCTTTATTACCTATCAGTTTGGGGTTGTTAGTGTCCAAAACCATAAGTAAATCATCGCTGGTGATTTTAGAGTTTAGTCCTGTACTTCGTGAAAAGTTAAACTTTGTTTTAAAGGTGTTATATACTTTTCTGACACCACTTTCCATTCGCCTATCATCGTTAATTATTACACAATTTTTTCTTTTTCTTTTAAAATAATCGGCTAAACCTATAGCTGAGCCTATTGCATCCAAGTCGCTATCTGTATGCATCATTATGTATATGGTCTTGCTTTTTTCTATATATTCACTAATTTGTCCTATTTTTGCTTCAAAACTCATAGTATTTTTCCTTTCTTGGATAAATACATTATACTATATTTTTATTCATTAGTCATATTTTTGAAAGAAAAAAGTAATTAGTTGGCACCAATTACCTATATTTTTCTAACTAGTCTTTTTCCTTCGACAAAGCCACAATCACTAGGACATTTATAATCTGGGAAAGTGCATCTTGCCCCTTTATCATACTTAAATATGTCATTTTTTAAATAGTGATCAGCTTCGATCAAGGCTTCTTTATACTTTTCGAGCGTTTCTTTTGTCTGCATTGCTATTTCAAGCTGAGCATGAGTACACAGTCTTTCTTTAGCTTTTAATATGAAGTCCTCATATTTACCTGTTTCATTTACTCTGACCATTTCTGCTTGAGGGACGAGGTCTTCTACTAGCTGAAGATCATTTAACCAAGCGTTGGATAATACTTCATTTTCCCTTATTATCGGTGGTATATAATAAGTTTTGGTTTCTTTTCTATACATCGAGTAATCAAGTGTTCTGTGTCTATGAGCTTGAGCTAATTGAGTAAATGAGGCATCATAATTTGTTGAATATATGTTTCTATAAATTTCATCTTCCTCTTTTTGTTTTTTGAAAAGACTTAAACTTCGAGCTTTTTCGTTAGCCATAAGGGCGGGCTCCAAAACATTAAGTTTCAAAAGTTCAACAAGCATCTCACTCATTGCAAATGAAAGTCTATTTTCAAAATAATCATTTTTGTGATCTCCAATATATTTTTCAAATAGGGCTGCGATGTTGTTGATCTGTCTTAATGATGTCGTATATATCATTTGTGCTGGCACAAAAACCGAGACCATATATCTAGCATTTTCTTGGGCTAGTTTGTTTATCTTGCCTTCATTAAACTCTGGATATTTTTCTTTTATCTCAATCGCCAACAAGTTTTTCCATTTATCATATAAATATTCTTCAGTTTCACTGATTGTCGAATTTTCACTACGAACAACCGGGGTATACCTACCTGATTTTTCGCTTGTGCTATACTGTTTTTCGTTGTTAATTACCATCGCTAGTATCTTTGGAATATTTTGAATGTTGAATCGGATATTCACATGATCGTATACACTATGATGACCATTATTAAGAGTTATTTCGATTCTTTTTTGAGTTTTGTTAAGTGGCTCTTTTAATAAATTATCATACCCTTCTTTGTCATAACAAACACCGGCAATTCTTCCACCTAAAGTAAGAGCTGTATCTTTATCAAAAATTCCATCCCTTTTTAAAAATTGTTCATCAACAAAATTAATCTTTAAATTTTCCATAAAAACCTCCCTTAAATATTACAAAAAGCAACTAAGTTGCTTTTTTATTCTTCGTCTTCAGATTTTGGATCTTCAGCTGTCTCATAAGCTTCTAAAATAGCTTTTTCAAACTCTGATCTAACCTCTTGGTTAATCGGATGAGCTATATCTCTATATCCACCACTTTGAGTTTTGCGACTAGGCATTGCAATGAATAGTCCGCTATCTCCTTCGATTATTCTAATATCGTGAACAGCAAATGCTTCGTCTAGAAGTATTGAAGCTATTCCTTTCATACGAGAATTTTCTTTGTCGATTTTACGAACGTTTACTGATGTAATCTTCATACAGTATCCTCCCTCTTAAAGTATAAACTTTATAACTTTATTCTATTTTAAATAATACTAAAAGTCAACTCTTTTATCTTTTATAGAAAGCCTATCAGCTATATCTATAAAATTATCTAGTGTTAACTGTTCGGCCCTAACCGATAAGCTTAAATTATGAATTTTAAGATATTCTTCAATTATATTTAAATCATAGTTTAATAAGTTGTTTTTTATGTTCTTCCTTTTATGTTTAAAAGCATCTTTAACTAGTTTATAAAATAGTTCTTCATCGGTTGCTTTTCGAGGATTAACTTTTGACTTAAAGGATATGATGGCACTATCTACATTGGGTTTTGGATAAAAGCAATTGGCACTGACAAGAAACTCTTTCTTAATATCAAAGTGATAATTTAGATAAACAGTGATTGATGAGTAGTCTTTTGATTTGCCACTTGATGCAAAGCGATTGGCTACTTCTTTTTGAACCATGACAATTATCTTGTTAAAAGTAAGTCCTGATTCAATTAACTTTTCAATAATAGGTGTCGTAATATAGTAAGGAAGATTGGCTACAAAAAAGATTGAATCGTAACGATAGTTCTCAATATCTTTTTTTAAATCTCTATTTAAAAAATCATCAAAGATAAACTTAACATCACAGTCTAAAAACTTGCTATATAGTTCTTCTTTTAAATCGTTATCTATTTCATAAGCTAAAACTTGAGCTTTCTTTACCAAAAGTTCTGTCAAAGCTCCACTTCCTGGACCCACTTCGACAACCAGGGAATTTTCAGTTATTTCTGCTAGTGAAACTATTCTGTTTGATACATTTTTATCTATCAAAAAGTTTTGTCCTAATCTTTTTTTAAATCTGTGTTCTTTCATTAAATCACCACCTAGAAGATAACACTTATATTAAATTATTACAATAAAAAACTTATAGCTAAGTATAAGTTTTACCATCCCCAACGGATTGTTTTATAATTTATTGTCTGTCTTCCAAAGTATTTAGCTTCGGCTTCAGAATTAAATAGTAAATCGAATAGTGTTTCTTTTATTACTCCACCGCGATCTAATACAATGGCAAAGAAAGGCTGACTTCCCTTTGCTCCAGATACTTCGACGATCGTTCCGCAAGGAACGCGGCGATCACTAGCAACGATTCTCATTTTTCCATATGTTTGATGTTCATAGTAAATATTTCCATTGCGGACATCTCTTCTTGGTGAGCATCCGACAAAACCACTACATCCGACGCAGTCAGGACCATATCCAGTCATCTTACCCATAAAACTAACCGATCCCTTAGGGGCATTAAGCACTACTTCGGCCATTGTTGTTACATTCATTACAGATGCCAAGGTAGGTATAACTTCCTCTTTAACTGCCACATTTGTTTTTGATAAATGGTGGGAAGTTAAGTACTTACTACCACTTGAATTGTATACTTTGTATGACTCTACCCTATATCCTCCAAGGATTATTGCCACTACCATAATAATATAGATAGTATATAGAGACATTCTGCCAAACATATTAACTCGTTTACTCATATTTACCCTCATTTATTGTATATAAAAATACTATCACAATTATTATTACAAGTCAAATAATTGTATAGTATTTTTATTAGTAATATCAATAACTTCATCAAGATTGAGGCCTTTTAGATCCGCTATTTTTTCAGCGACAAGCCAAACATTTTTAGCTTCATTTCGTTTACCGCGAAGTGGTTCGGGACTAAGATACGGAGCATCTGTCTCTAAAATTATATTTTCTAGGGGCAGGGCCTTAACTACTTCGGCAAGTCTTGCGTTTTTAAAAGTAACTACTCCACCTATTCCTAGATAAAAACCAAGTTCGATATATCTTTTAGCGGTTTCAAGTGAGCCGGTAAAGCAGTGAATAACACCTTTTACGTTATACTTTTTAAGAGTTGATATTGTATCATCTATCGCATCGCGGGAATGAATAACGACCGGAAGATTTAATTCTTCCGCTATCTTAAGCTGTTTTTCAAAGAGCTCTTTTTGAAAGGTTTCGTCATACGGTTTCCAGTAATAATCTAGTCCTATTTCACCGATTGCTACGACTGCTTTATCCTCTTTCGCCCAGGTTATCATTTCGGCTAAATCCTCATCGCTCACATTCTTTTCGGCAGGATGATAACCTATCGTTAAATATATACTACCTGGATATTTAGAGGCTAGCTCTTTTCCTTCTTTCGCGGAAAGTTCATCGCTACAGCTGGCAATCATTATAGTGCCGGCAGCTATGCCAGCCTCGACCATTTCATATAGATCTTCATAATCTTCACTATTAAGATGACAATGTGAATCTATTATTTTATTTTGCATCTTCTTCTATTTCTTGAAGTTTCTTCTCTTTATCTATCCTCATAAATAACGGAGTAGCTTCACCTAAAGTGTATTCATTTGCCTCAAAATATGAAACTTCTTTTCGATTATTATTCAACTGTTTAAATATTTCTATTGCTGTATCAGTTAAGAAGGGCTCTAAATATATTGCTGAAATTCTAATTAGTTCAAGTAAGTTGTATAAAACTGTTTCTAATTCTGCTTTTTTTCTTTCATCTTTAGCAAGAAGCCAAGGTTCGGTAAGATCGATATATTTGTTACCTGCATGAAGCAAATCAAATATTGCTTCGATAGCTAAAGCCATTTCGAGAGATTCAATCTTAGCATCAACCTTGCCACCGAGCGCATTTATTTTATCTATTAAATCTTTATCATGAGGAGTAAATGTTTCTTGTTTTTTAATTTTTCCATCAAAGTATTTATTTCCCATCGATATTGTTCTATTAACTAGATTTCCTAAGTTGTTTGCTAAGTCACTATTAATTCTTTCAATAAGTAAGTCATAAGTGATAATTCCATCGTTTGCAAAAGATATTTCATGTAAGACATAATATCTTACAGCATCTTTTCCAAAATATCTGACGAGATCATCGGCATATAAGATATTTCCTTTTGATTTGCTCATCTTATCGCTACCTGATAATAGCCACGGATGACCATATACTTGTTTTGGAAGATCTAAACCTAGAGCCATTAGAATAATTGGCCAGTAAATAGTATGAAATCTAATAATATCTTTTCCAACTAAGTGCAAATCAGCAGGCCAAAGTTTTTTGAACTGCTCACTTTGACTATCGACATCATAACCAATGTTGGTAATATAATTGCTTAAAGCATCTATCCATACATAAACGACGTGGCCCGGAGCGAAATCAACCGGAACACCCCAATTAAAACTCGTTCTTGATACGCAGAGATCTTGTAATCCCGGTTCCAGAAAGTTTTTAATCATTTCATTTTTACGAGATTCAGGTTTAATAAAATCTGGATTATTTTTTATGTGTTCAATTAGACGATCTTGATATTTACTCAATTTCAAGAAATAAGCTTCTTCACTGCGCTCAACAAATTCTGAACCACAATCTGGACAATGATTTCCTTCAAGCTGTGAGTTGGTAAAGAACGACTCACAAGGAAGACAGTACTTACCCTCATATTTACCAAGATATATATCTCCTTGGTCATATAGCTTCTTAAAAATATCTTGAACTACCTTTTTATGATGTGGATCTGTTGTTCTAACAAAACTATCATAGCTTGTTCCCATCAAATCCCAGATATTCCTTAATTCTGCACTAATTTTATCGACAAAAGCTTGTGGATCTAGGCCGTTTTCTTCGGCTCTTTGAGCAATTTTTTCTCCATGTTCATCCGTTCCTGTTTGCAGATATACATCAAAACCTTTAAATCTTTTATATCTAGCTAAGGCATCAGCAAAAATAGCCTCATAAGTGTTGCCTATATGGGGCTTTCCCGATGTGTATGCTATCGATGTTGTTATATAATATTTTTCCATAATTCACCTTCTTAATAAAACACGATTAGATTAGTTCCTATCGTGTTTTGACAATAATTAAATATTGCTTCTAATCATTTAATCCCCATTAGATTAACATTATTAGGCAATATTATCAATGTTTTTTTTCTTTTCCTTAACTTCAGCATCATCACTATAATTATCAACTGTTGCTTTATTCATCTCTATAAAGTAATTGAGTGAATCTTTGGCATAGTTCTTAAGATTATTGTTTCTAAGTTCATTGTTATCAAGTGCTCCTTCGACAAGTGGTTGCTGAAGATTAATAATAATAGATGTCGATATTTCTTTTTTTGCTTCTTCTGTTTTAAATTTACAAGAAGACATTATTTTATTAGCAAAATTAATTAGTACCTCTTCATTTACTTTAGACTTAGTCTTATTATCAAAGTTCTTTTTACTGTTATCGATTGCTTCATAATATTTATTTATAAACTCTGCTTCATAAGAAGCGTTATTTAGAAAGGATTCTATATCTTCTTTTCTATTTTTAACTGAACTTAATAGTAGTTCTTTAAGAATTGGTTTCTCTAAAACAAAATCATTACTAAAATTTACTTTATCGTAATCTATACTTTGACTATTAAAGATAAGTTCTAGTTTCTTCTCTAGTTTATTTAGATGCAGGTCGATTGTGTTTTCGACCGTCCTATTTAAAGAATCGCTGTTATTGTTTAAATCGGTTTTAAGTTTGTTGATAAAAATTTCATAATTTTTTTCTTCAAACTGTTTTTTGATGCTTTCTTCCATAGATTACCTTTCTATATTAATATTAGCAAAAAGAGCTTTAGTGGTCAATTGTTCCGGGCTTAGTTAACGCAATAAACAGTTCTACTAGACAGTATATATAATGAGTATCCAAATCGAATGTATCCAATATGATGCTTATTCTGTTGTGATAGAACTTGAGACGATAGTTTTTATTTATTCGATAAACTAGTTCAAATAATTTACTTCCTTCGATTTGTTTACTTACTTTGTCATCTAAAATTATTTCAATATTCTTATCACTTTGCTTAACTTTATATACACCAATCTTTTTAGCTAAGTTCTCAAATAATTCTTGATACATGTACACTTCAATATCTGTATCTATCTTACCAAAGCGGTCTTCGATTTCTGCAGTTACAATTTTTAAACGTTCTAATGAATCGATAGTACTTATCAACTTATGAATTTCTATCTTGATATCATCTTCCTCAGCATACTCATTTTTAATATGGGTGGTAACTTCAAGAAGCGGTTGATCTCTTTCGATGTTTTCTTCTTCAGGTATAACTTCGCCCTGCATTTTCTTAACTTCTTCATCTAAAATGCGAAGATATAAATCTATTCCGACTGTGTCAATAAAACCAGCTTGCTCGCTACCTAATATATCTCCAGCTCCTCTAATTGAAAGATCGCGACTGGCTATTTTAAAGCCACTACCAAGTTCGGTAAACTCTTTGATGACCGATAGTCTCTTGATAGCTTGTTCTGTCAGAACTTTCTGCGGATTGTACATAAGATATGCATAAGCAACTTTGTCGCTACGACCTACTCTTCCTCTAATTTGGTAGAGCTGACTTAAGCCAAAGCGATCGGAGTTTAACACTATTAACGTATTAACGTTTGGAATGTCTATTCCTGTTTCTATAATGGTCGTGCACAAAAGAACATCGTAGTCGCCATTTATGAAACTCTGCATTCTATTTTCCAACTCTAATTTACCAAGTTGTCCATGGGCATTGATTATTTTGGCATCCGGAACAAGACGTGATATTTTTTCTTGGCGAAGTTCTATATCTTCGACCCTGTTATAAAGAATAAAAACTTGCCCTCCACGAGACATCTCTTTATATATGCTATCTCTAAGAATCTCTTCACTTTCTTCAATAACATAAGTTTGAACCGGGTATCTATTAACTGGCGGTGTTTCAATAAGTGATAAATTTCTAATGCCCATGAGCGACATCTGTAATGTTCTAGGAATAGGAGTAGCACTTAATGTTAAAACATCGATATTTTCTTTGATCGATTTTATTTTTTCCTTGTGTTTAACACCGAAGCGTTGCTCTTCATCTATTACTAAAAGACCGAGTTCTGCCGCTTTAACGTCTTCACTTAATATTCTATGAGTACCAAAAAGAATATCTATTTTTTTGTTTTTAAACTCTTCGATTATTCTTTTTGTTTCTTTAGTGCTGGTAAATCTGTTTAGCAAAGCTATATTTATTGGAAAGCTTGAAAAACGGTCTTTAGCAGATAAATACTGCTGATTAGACAGAATAGTCGTAGGACATAGATACATCACTTGCTTACCATCATAGACTGCTTTAAACATGGCTCTAAAAGCTACTTCTGTTTTACCGTAACCAACATCGCCACAAAGTAGTCTATCCATGGGGCTGTTTGATTCCATATCTTCTTTAATCTGTTTACTTACACGTTTTTGATCTTCGGTTGCTTCATAGTTAAATTCTCTTTCAAAGCTTTCCTGCCACTGTCCATCAGGACTAAAGGCATAACCTTTGGCTTCTTTTCTAATTGCATAAAGACGAATAAGCTCCGCTGCGATATCTTTGATCTTCGCTCTAATTCGCTGTTTTGTTTTTATCCATTCTGTTCCACCAAGTCTGTTTATCTTAGCAACAAAACCCTCTTTAGGTGAAAATTTTGTAAGTAAGTCTATCTTTTCAACAGGAATGTACAGTTTATCATTAGCCAAGTACAATACTTCGATGTAATCTTTAAGCAGTTTATTTTTACTGATGGTTTTAATCCCATTATAAATACCTATACCATGCGCTTGATGAACTACATAGTCACCTAATTTAAGATTATCCAAACTGTTTATTTTAGTTGAATATTTAAATTTACTCTTGTATTTATTGACTTGTTTAACACTTTGTTTATATAATTCTCGTTCAGTTAAAACAATAAAATTTGCATATATAAAACCTTGCTTAATAGGTGCTGCAATAAGATTCAACTTATTCTTTTTAATTTTAGAAAAATCACTAGATTTAACTACTGTTGGCAACTCTTTTATTATTAAATTGGCTTGTCTCTCATTTAAACAGAGTAAAATAGTTTTATCATTTTTTAATTGGTGTTTTATATATGACTTAATTTCTTCGATATCTTCATTAAAGCTCGGACTTGGTTTTATCTCAAAGTTAAACTCTTCGACGTTAGCTCTTTTATTATAGTTATTAACTGAATCATAATATATGATTTGTCTTGTTTTAATATTTCTTATATCTTCGATAATTTTATCGTCTATATCATTTGATTTTCTGTAATTAAATACATCTTCTTGCAACTTGATATTAGCATGCTCTATAAAGTTATAATCTTTAAATACAGTTATCTTATCATCAAAATAGTCAGATATTGTAGCTTCATTTTCAATATGACTTATTTCATTACTTGGATATATAGATATTTTATCTATTTCTTTGATGGTCTTTTGATCGCTTTCATCAAAAATTCTAATCGACTCTATTTCATCACCAAAAAACTCTAAACGAACGGGTTTTTCTTCATCGACAGGAAATATATCGATAACATATCCCCTAATTGCCATATCCCCTGTTTTGCTGACAAATGTTTCTCTTTCGTAACCGAGATTTGTCATTTGTTTAATAAAATGGTCACGTTCAATATTATCGCCTTTTTCTAAGGACAATACAGCTTTCTTATATGCTTTTTTTGGAGGGAGCAACTTAAGATAACCATCTAAGTGAGTTATTAGTATATGTTTGTTTTCTTCTTTTATTTTTTTAATAGTTTCTAGTCTGTGAACTCTGAGTTCTGGACTTGAAGCCAAAGACTTGCTACTGATGAAGTCATCCATCGGAAAAAATAAAACATCTTGGTTATAACTGTTAAAGATATTATAAAGCTTACTAGCCTCATACAAAGTAGACGTTACAATGATAATATTTTCTTTCTTTTGTTTATGAATTTCACTAATTAACAAACAAAAAAACTCATCTGTAATGTTAAATATACAGATGTCTTTTAAACTATTTAATATTTTTTTCTTGTTAAATATAGTCATTACTTTTCCTGTTTTTTGTTATATTTATTCATCAAATTATCAAAACTAAGTAAAAAATAGTCATCTAATACAGATACTAATTCTTTCGATAGTTCTTCAAATTCTTTCTTTTCTTCTTTATTCAACTTTTGGAGAACATAATCACTCTTATCGATGTCTCCATTTTTTGAAATGCCTATTTTTATTCTTTTATACTCCTTTGTTTTTAAATTATCTTCGATATTTTGTAAGCCGTTATGCCCAGCGCTTGTTCCGCTTTTCTTAATTTTAATTAATCCAAAGTTAGTATCCAGGTCATCATGAATAATTAAGACATCTTCGATAGCAATTTTGAAGTAATCGACAAATTGTCTTACGACCACTCCAGACAAATTCATGTATGATAGGGGTTTTAAAAAGATTACTTGCTCTCCATCAATATCTACTTGATAGTATTCTCCGTTAAATTTCTTTTTAGATGAATTAACTTCTTTGTTCTCTAAATATTTATCAATAGTTAAAAAACCCATATTATGACGAGTGTATCTGTATGATCTTCCTGGATTACCGAGTCCTACGACTAGTTTCATATAATCACTTCCCCTTATGATAAATTTTGTATATCTCAGACTTGCTACTGTTTCGATCTTTGGCTACTTTCTTTAGACTTACTTTTTCGTCAAAACCTTCGTCAACATACATTTTAACATGCTCAGCGATAGAAATCTTATCATAGCTTGTAAGTTCTTCATTACCACTTACAACGACAACAAACTCCCCGCGTATCTCTTGAACACTTAATTCTTTTATAACTTCACTTGCTGTTCCTCTATATATCTCTTCGTGGATTTTGCTTATTTCTCTTGAAATTGAAATTTTTCTATCTCCTAGGACTGTCTTTATGTCATCGAGCATTTCAAGGATTCGATGAGGAGCTTCATAAAAAATTAAAGTGTATGGATCCTTGGCAAGTAATTCTAATTCTGCTTTTCTTTTAGTTTTTTTAGCATTTAAGAAGCCATAAAAAGTAAATGGAGCGGTCTTTAAACCCGATGCGATAAGAGCGGGCACAAAAGCCGTTGGTCCTGGTAAAGCTACAACATTGTGATCATTTTCTATTATGTGCTGTACTACTTTATAGCCTGGATCACTTATCAGCGGTGTTCCTCTATCACTTACTAACGATACAACAGAATCGTTATTTAAATAATCTAATATCAATTCTTTTACTTTAGCTTCGTTTTGTTCATTACAAGAAAAGAGTTTAACCTTTATTCCAAGAGACTTCAGTAAGATATTAGTAACTCTTGTGTCTTCGCAAAAAATTGCATCGGATTGTCCTAGTACTTCAATTGCTCTTTCGCTAATATCTTGCATATTTCCAAGCGGTGTTGGTACTAAATATAATATATTAGTTCTTTCATAACTTTTTTGGCTCATACTTACCTCTTAAAATATTTATCTACGATTGATTTTCTATATTTTCCTTCTTTATCGTGAACAATTATAGGTTCTAAAACTTTGATTCCTTTTTTAGCATTTTTAACTGCTTCGATCATTACACGAAAAGAGTTTTGATCCTCTCTTGCATGAATAAACTGAATTTTTTTAGCTGTTAAATTGTTTTTTTCTAATTCATTTATTATTTCCGTTAATCTCTCACTTTGATGAACCATTGCAAATATCCCTTTATTTTTTAATAGTCTTGCTGATTCCCTTATTAAAGTCGCTAAATCTAGCATTGTTTCATGTCTAGCAATTTCTTTTCTAATATCGATGTTTTTATTTTTTGTCGATAACAATTCAAAATATGGTGGATTACTAATAATTATATCAAAAAACTCTGCCTCATATAACTTATTTATATCTTTAAAATCGGAATTAATTATCTCAATTTGATTATCTAAATTGTTTATTGATACCGACTCTTTGGCTAGCAGATAAATTTGCTTTTGAACTTCTATTCCAACTATTTTTGCATTTGTTCTTGTTGATAAAATCATCGGAATTGGTGCGTTGCCTGTTCCTACATCTAATATTTTGTAAGTATTTTTAGAAATACTTACAAAATTCGGTAGAAGTGCTGATTCCAGTGAAAAATTAAAACACTCGTTATCTTGAATAATTTTTAACTTGTATCCGAGCAAATCATTTATTACTTTCATTCTTTTTTTCTACCGTTACATATGTTCTATCTTCTTTTTCAACGACGTAAGTCTTATCAAATATATTGACGCTTATTACTCTTCCTTTTTTACCGTCGACGGTTACTGTTGCTCCAACAGTAGGTAAATCCTTTTTTAATTCAGTGTATTGATCGTTTTCATAATTTAAGCAGCATAATAATCTTCCGCATTGTCCGTTTATTTTTACCGGATTCAAAGAAAGAAACTGATTTTTTGCCATATTTATTGAAACTGTATCAAAGTTAACCAAAAAGGTGTTGCAGCAAAGCATTCTTCCACAAGGACCAATTCCTCCGACTTCACGAGCCTTATCACGTATACCAATTTGTTTAAGCTCTATTCTTGTTTTATAAATAGATGCTAACTTTTTAGCTAATTCTCTAAAGTCCACCCGCTCATCAGCAACAAAAGTAAATAAAAGTTGGTTGCGATCAAATGTATATCGAGCATCATAAATTCTCATATTTAACTTTAGTTCATTTGCTAACTTTTTAGCTCTTTCTAAGGCTTTTTGACTTTCTTTAATATTGTCTTCATGTTGCTTCGTATCTTCTTCACTCGCTATTCTAACCACCTTTTTAAGTGGCAAGAATAGATTTTTTTCTTCCATCTCCGTATTTTCAACAACGACGTTTCCGTACTGCATACCTTTTTCCGTCTCAACGATAACACCATCTCCACGACCGAGCTGTTTTTTATTTGGATTAAAATAATATATTCTATTGGTATTAAATTTAATACCCACTACTTCATGCATTGCTTCCTCCGTACATCAAGAATAACATTTTATTCAAAACCATTTTAGGGTTTATATTTCTCTCAAGTAAATCTATCATTTCAATAAATATTCTTAAGTTTTTAGTGTATTCTGATATTTTTTTTGTATCATTTTCAGTATCTATTTTGCGATGAGTTAAAATAATAGCTTTTTCCAAAAATTCTTTTTGCTGCATTTTATCTTGCATCATCTTTTTTTCTTCTTCATTTAAATTTGTATAAAATTTGATCTTCTTTTCTTCTAGTTTGTTTAATATTGATTCATAAATAGGATCGATGTTTTCTCTTTTTATTTTAAAGTTTAATGCTATTGTTATGCATCTGGATGATATTGTGCTAATAATATTATGTCTATTGTTGGTTAATAAAAAGGCTACTACCCCTACTGGTGGTTCCTCTAAAAACTTTAAGAGTGTGTTGGCTGATGACTTATTTAATTTGCTGGCATCAGAGATTATATATACTCTTTTTTTATCGAAAACTGAAGTATTCATAAAATCTTCTTGTAACTCCAGTATTTGTGTCTTTTTTATATCGTTTCCATCAGGAAAGATAATTTTTATATCAGAACTGCTACCTTTTAAAATTGATTCTTCATCTATTTTGGTGCCACATACCATATTAGCTAATCTAAATATGGAATTTAAATCACCGCTTTTTTGTTCTAAAAGGTACGCGTGTTTTATGTTGTGTTCATTCATATATGTAGAATAGATGTCTTTGATTATCTTTTCGTCCATGCTACACCTCTTTTCTGTCGTTTAGCGCCCTCTGCAAAGTTAATTGATCTATATATTCAATATCTGCCCCCATCGGAACACCGCTTGCTATCTTGCTTACTTTAAGATTTAATCCTTCGAGTATCTTCTTAATATATAGTGTTGTTGTTTCACCTTCGATGCTGGGTTTGACAGCGATGATTATCTCTTTAAACTTTTCTTCTTCGATTCTTTTAACTAATTCATCTATTCCTACATCTTCGGGATTTACGCCGTTTAGCGGCGAAATTAAATCTTTTATTACATAATAATAACCGTTATAAGTTCCGAGCTGTTCAAAGAGAAATATACTTTTTCTATCTTCAACGACACATAAATAATCTTTGTCTCTGTTGTTGTCACTGCAAATGTTGCACACTTCTTTTTCGCTGTAGTTATTACAAACTTTGCAATTAATAATTTTTTCTTTGGCTTCTTTTATACTTTCTGCCAAATGAGTAGTTTTTTCTTCGTCCATGCCTAAAACGTGAAACGCCATACGTTCTGCCGATTTACTACCTATTCCAGGAAGCAATTTAAAGCTTTCAATTAAATTCTTTATGCTTTCAGGATACATTAAAACATCCCAGGCATCATGTTAGAAAATTTTCCCATTTTCCTTTCTGTTTCCTCGTCTACTTTTCTGTTTGCTTCATTAGTAGCTAGTAAAATCATATCCGCCAACATTTCAAACTCATCTTTTTCAATATCGCTATCATGATTAATTTTTACTTCTACAACTTCTTTTTGTCCATTGACTATAACAGTAACAAAAGAACTTTTACCTTCGAAGGTCATCTTATCAATTTCTTCTTTTGCTTTCATCATATCTTTTTGTAAGTTTTGCGCCTGGCGCATTAATGCTTGCATATTCATAACTATTCTCCTTTTATATTTATGTTTTTTTCGCCAAATAATTCAGTAAATCTTTCAATTATTTCTGAGTCACCATCAACATGTTCATAGATTATATCACTTTCATCGATGTGAGTATATTCTTTATCTTTGTTCTTGATGTAATCCTTTTGGATATCTTTCCACTCCGTTTTAGAGACAAAGACTATTTTATATTCTTTATGTAACGCTTTAGCAATTAATTTTTCATATTCTTCGACCATAGCGTTGGCTTCTTCGGCTGTGCCTGTGTACTCAACGACTAACACTATATGATCATCATTTACAATTCCTATTTCGGTTGAAATAAGCATTTTTGCATTGTTACCTAGTTCATCATCTAACATGAAGTCATTTAACACTGTCCAATTTTTAATTAAATCTGATTTCATTATTTTACTTGCATCAACAAAGGTGTTGTTTACTCTAACTTCCTTCAGTTCTTTAATTTTTATTATTTTCTTAACCATTTTGCTTTTCTTCTGCGGCTCATCTTCCGGTGTTTCTTCTTCAACTGCTATCTGACTTTTATATTCCTCTGCTGATATAGGCTTTTCAACTTCTTTTTCATCATCAAACACTGTATCTCTAATAATTTCAATTAAGAAAACATCGAGTAAAACCTTTTGATACGAAGATGACTTCATCTTCTCGATCGTTTCATTAAATTTCTTAATCATAGAACAAACGTTTGATTTGTCAAAATCACTTAAATCTTCTTCAAAAAGTGAATCACGCATTTTGTGAATCAGTGATTCAGCTATAATAACAAGGTCTTTACCATCTTCATAGTATTTATTAACCTTATCAAAAACTTTGTCAATTTTCTTTTTTTGTATATCTTTATACAGTTCATCGAGATCATTGTCTAAAACATTGCCCGTTATTTCTTTAATATCTTCTAGAGTTATTTCTTCATCTTGGTTGTATGCAACAGCTTTATCTAAAATACCCAACGCATCACGTAATCCGCCATTTGCACTTCTAGATATTTCTTTGATTGCTTTATCATTAATTAAGATTTTTTCTTTTTCAGCGACTTCTTTTAGTTTTGTATTCATATCTCTAATTGATATCTTTCTAAACTCGATTAACTGACATCTAGATAATATAGTCTGTGGCACTTTGTTTAACTCGGTTGTTGCCAATATAAAAATCGCGTGCTCTGGCGGCTCTTCTAAGGTCTTCAATAAGCCATTAAAAGCGCCCGTTGTTAGCATGTGCACCTCATCTATTATATAAACTTTATATTTAAGAGAAGCCGGAACAAGGTTTATCTTATTTTTTATTTCCCTTATATCATCAATTCCATTGTTTGAGGCGGCGTCGATTTCTATAATGTCTACCGCTTCTTTCCCCAGCGTCTCTAGACATTTATTGCAAATGCCGCAAGGTTTATCTTTGGGATCATCACAATTTACCGCTCTTGAAAATATTTTCGCAACACTAGTCTTGCCTGTACCTCTTGGACCAAAAAAGATATAAGCATGAGAAAAAATATTCTTCTTAATAGAATTTTCTAATATCTTTATACTTATTTTTTGCCCTGAAACATCCGAAAACTTCTTCGGTCTGTATTTTCTATATAACGCTTGTGTTTCCATGTAGCACCTCACAAATATATTATATCATTTATATATTGTTTTTAAAGAAATTAATTCAATGTTTCACGTGAAACATTGAATTGTTTTAATTTATACTCTGTTGTTGCGATTATTTTTATTTAAATTATTTCCCAGGAAATAATTTAAATAGTTTAATTTTGGTTTTTCCCTCTAAATTATTTCCCGGGAAATAATTTATCTATGTTTCACGTGAAACATTGCAGCTGTTTTTTACATGTTTTTACTTTAAAAACCTATATTTTAAGCTTTTTACTTTGTTTCATTACTCTTTGTTTTATGTCTTAACTATCTTAAATTATTTCCTGGGAAATAATTTATCTATGTTTCACGTGAAACATTGCAGCTGTTTTTTACATGTTTTTACTTTAAAAACCTATATTTTAAGCTTTTTACTTTGTTTCATTACTCTTTGTTTTATGTCTTAACTATCTTAAATTATTTCCCGGGAAATAATTTAACAATGTTTCACGTGAAACATTAGTATCTTTTGTTAATAAAAAATTCTTTTAATAGTTCTTCACTTTCATTGTTTAAAACATTTTTTCTTATCTCTATTTTTGCTTCTTTCAGTATTTTTCTACTTATTTTGTTTTGTGTTTGATCGTTCGAAGTAGCCCCGATAACTAATCTCTTTATTCGAGATTGTGCTATTGCGCTTGCACACATTGGGCAAGGTTCTAGAGTTACATATAGTGTTGCATCTATTAATCTCCAGTTTCCTATTTGTTTATTCGCTTTGTCTATTGCTAATATTTCAGCATGATTAATAACTCGGTTGCTTTTGTTTTTTGTGTTGTGTGTTTTAATTATTGTGTTTCCAATTACTAAAACTGATCCAATTGGTAGTTCTTCGGATTTGAATGCTTTTTTCGCTTCTTTCAAGGCTAAACTCATATATTCGTGATCTTTATTCATTTCTACCTCATTAAAAATGATGCACATGGATTAGAACTATTAAGGCTGCTATATTCCTATCCTGACCTGGTTCTAATACAATCCATTGCATCATTTATATTTTATACTATTTCTTCGGTATTTTCAAGTTCTTCTGCTGTTTCAATTGTTGTTTCTTCTTCATCTTTGGTGATTGTTGTAACGGTTGAAACTTTTTGATCTTCTTTAAGGTTAATCAGTTTAACTCCTTGAGTTGTTCTTCCAAGCTTGGAAATATTATCTGTCGATATTCTAATTAGCATTCCCATATCAGTAATTATTACAATATCTTCTTCTCCGCAAACGCACTTCATTGAAACTAGTTTTCCGTTCTTTTTCGTTATATTTAGTGCTTTAACACCTTTACTTCCTCGATGGGTTAAACGATATTCATTGATTTTTGTTCTTTTTCCATAACCGTTTTCAGTTATTACTAATATCTCTGATTCTGCATCGACAACTTCGGCTCCAATGACTTGCTCATATTCAAAGTTTATTGCTTTAACTCCTGAGCTGTTTCTACCCATAACTCTAACTTCGTTTTCATCGAACCTTACCATTCTTCCATTACTTGCTGCAACAGCAACTTCTTTTGTTCCATCAGATTTTCTTACAGCAATTAGCTCATCACCATCTTTTAATAGTATAGCAATTTTTCCGTTCTTTCTAATGCTATCAAATTCACTTAGTTCAGTTCTTTTAATTAGACCATTTTTAGTTACGAATACTAAATATTGGCTTTCTTCATTCTCTGCCTTTATCATAAGTGAAGATGTAATTTTTTCTTCTTTTTCGATCGGCAACAGATTGATTATTGGTAATCCTTTGGATTGTCTACTGAACTCTGGTATTTCATATCCTTTTATTCTATAGACCTTTCCATAATTGCTAAACAAGAGTACATAATCATGGGTGTTCATCGACATTATTTTTTCCGGGAAGTCTTCTTCGTTGGTTGTAATACCTTTGATTCCTACACCACCACGATTTTGTGTTTTAAATGTGTCATTTACTACACGTTTAATGTATCCCTTATTTGTTAAGGTTATTAATATTTCTTCTTCAGGAATTAATGACTCATCTTCGATGTAATCAATAGAACTCATATCTATATTAGTTCTACGTTTATCGCCAAATTTGTCTTTAATTTCTAGAAGTTCTGTTTTAATTATATCTATCACTTTTTGATCATCTTCAAGAATAGATCTTAATTCTATTATTAATGCTTTTAATTCTTCGAGTTCTTGGTTTATTTTGTTTCTTTCAAGACCTGTTAGCCTTCTTAATCTCATTTCAAGTATAGCTTTTGCTTGTATTTCAGTTAAATTAAAGTTGTTAATAAGTCCTTTTGTTGCTACTTCATCATCTTCAGATCCTCTGAGTAATTTTACGATAGCATCAATATTATCAAGAGCTATTGCCAATCCGTGTAGTATATGTTCACGTGCCTCGGCTTTTTCTAAATCAAATTTTGTTCTTCTAATAATTACTACTTTTTGATGTTCTAGGTATTTTTCTAACATTTCTTTAATAGATAATGTTCTTGGTTCTCCATCAACTAGAGCTATACTGTTGATACCAAAAGTTTGTTGAAGCGAAGTCTGTTTATATAATTGATTTAAAATAACATTTGCATTTGCATCTCTTCTTACTTCGATGACAATTTTAATACCCTTCATATTTGATTCGTCACGAAGGTCTGTTATTCCATCGATGTTTTTATTTCTAACTAGATCTGCTATTTTTGTGACAAGATTTGATTTGTTAACCATATATGGTATTTCAGTTACAATTATTTGGTGTTTCCCGTTATCCATTTCATGAATTTCGGCCTTAGATCTAATTGTTACGATACCACGACCTGTTTCGTACCCTTTTCTTATACCACTATTGCCTAAAATAGTAGCTCCGGTTGGGAAATCTGGTCCTTTTATATATTCCATTATTCCGTCGATATCGATCTCTGGATTATCCAGTATAGCTATAGCTCCATCGATAACTTCACCTAAGTTATGTGGTGGAATATTGGTTGCCATACCTACTGCTATTCCTGTTGATCCATTTACTAATAAGTTGGGAAATCTTGCTGGTAAAACCATTGGTTCTTTTTCTTCACCATCGTAGTTTTGTTGAAAATCGACAGTGTTTTTATTCATGTCTCTTACTAGTTCCATGCTCAGTCTAGATAGTCTTGCTTCAGTATAACGCTGCGCTGCGGCACCATCTCCATCGATAGAACCGAAATTTCCATGTCCATCGACAAGCATATATCGGTAAGAAAAATCTTGAGCCATTCTAACTAATGCATCATAGATACTAGAATCACCGTGTGGATGGTATTTACCCATGACATCTCCGGTAATACGAGCACTCTTTTTATATGGTGTAGAAGCTACTGCTCCTAACTCGCTCATTCCGTAAACAATTCTTCGTTGCACTGGTTTTAACCCATCTTTTACATCTGGTAGTGCACGCGAAACAATTACACTCATTGCATAATCTAAGAATGATTTTTTTATTTCATGTGTTAATTGTAAATCTTTATATTTATCTGCCATTATTTACTCCCTATACATCCAAATTCTGAACGAACTTAGCGTTCTTCTCAATGAAATCTCGACGTGGTTCTACTTCTTCACCCATAAGGTCTGTCAATGCTTGATCAGCTGATATTGCATCATCTACTGTGATTCTAAGTAGTGTTCTTTTTTCAATATTCATTGTTGTTTCCCAAAGTTGTTCTGCATCCATTTCTCCTAAACCTTTATAGCGCTGAAGAGATACTTTAGTTCCTTCAGGTATTTCTTCTAGGTATGCATCGCGCTCTTCATCAGAATATGCATATACTATATTTTTATTATATGAAAGCTGATATAGAGGTGGTTGTGCTGCATATATGTAACCTTCTTCAACCAATCTTTTAAAATATCTATAAAAGAAGGTTAAAAGAAGTATTCTGATATGTGATCCATCAACGTCGGCATCGGTCATTATAATAACTTTGTGATATCTTAGTTTAGTTATATCAAATTCTTGTCCTACACCCGTTCCAAGCGCAGTGATAAGCGATTTTATTTCAGCGTTGTCATATATTCTATCAAGTCTTGCTTTTTCGACGTTAAGTATTTTTCCTCGTAGAGGAAGAATTGCTTGCGTTCTACTGTCTCTTCCAGATTTTGCAGAACCTCCTGCTGAATCTCCCTCAACTATATATAGTTCTGATATACTTGCATCTTTTGAAGAACAATCAGCTAATTTTCCAGGTAAGTTTCCTATTTCTAGGGCTCCTTTTCTTCTGGTTGTTTCACGAGCTTTCTTTGCGGCAATACGAGCTCTGGTTGCGGTAATACATTTATCTAAAATTATTCTAGCTTCATCAGGGTTTTCAAGTAAAAATCTCTCTAAACCTTCGGCAAAGATACGATCTGAGATGCTTCTAACTTCAGAATTACCTAATTTTGTCTTGGTTTGTCCTTCGAATTGAGGATTAGGATGCTTACAAGAAATAATCATTGTTATTCCTTCACGTACGTCTTCTCCTGCTAAGGGTTCATCTTTATCTTTAAGTATTCCTGAGTTTAAAGCATATTTATTTAAAACTCTCGTAAGTGATCTTTTTATTCCGTCTTCATGTGTTCCTCCTTCTGGAGTAGTAATATTATTAACAAATGAATACATATTAGCCATATATCCTTCATTATATTGAAAGGCTACTTCAATTGATATATCTTGTTCAATACCACTAATATCAACTGTTGTTTCATGAATAGGAGTTTTATTCTTATTAATTAATTGAACATATTCTGTAATTCCACCTTCATAGTAAAATCTATCTTTAAGATCATCTTCTCTGTCATCATAAAGTGTTATTATCAATCCTCTATTTAAAAAAGCTAACTCTCTTAATCTGTTTCTTAATAGTTCATAACTAAATATTGTTGATTCTGTAAAGATAGTAGTGTCTGGTTTAAATGTTACAGTTGTTCCTGTTCTATCAGTATCACAGTCTCCGATTTCTTTTAAATCCTCGACGGGAACTCCGCCATTTTCAAATCTTTGAAAATATTCTTTTCCATCTTTATAAACTCTTACTTCTAAGTATTCACTAAGAGCATTTACTACTGATGCTCCAACTCCATGAAGACCACCAGAAACTTTATATCCTCCGCCACCAAACTTTCCTCCAGCATGAAGGACAGTATAGATTGTCTCTACTGTTGATTTTTTAGTTTTTTCGTTGATCCCTATTGGAATACCTCGACCATCATCTTTAACTGTTATGGTGTTTTCCTTACCGATGATAACTTCGATATGGTTTGCATATCCCGCCAAAGCTTCATCGATAGAATTATCAACTATTTCCCATACTAAGTGATGAAGACCTCTTTCACTAGTCGTACCTATGTACATACCTGGTCTTTTTCTTACTGCTTCTAAACCTTCTAATACTTGAATCGATGATGCGTCGTAATTATTATTCATATTTTTATCCATTTTTTTCCTCTATCTTTCCGTTTTCTACTATGTAAATGTCTGCTTTATCTAAGAGTTTTTTGTTAATTCCTCTCGTATCATTACTTGTTATGATAACCTGCATATCATCAGGTATATATTTTATTAATTTATTCTTTTTATATACATCTAATTCACTAAATATATCATCAAATAGTATTACAGGATTATATGAAGTGAGTTCTTTAAATATGTATATTTCAGACAGTTTAAATGCTATCATCGCTAATTTTTGTTGTCCTTGTGATCCAAATAATTTCATATCTTCTTCACCTAAGAAAAATTTTAAATCATCACGGTGTGGACCATATAAAGTCATGCCTTGATATATTTCTTTTTCTTTATTATTTAAATAAAAATTATATATCTCTTCTTCACCCATATCGTAATTTATACTTTTTTCATAAATGATTTTTAAACCTTCCATATCAGTTATATTATTGAATATTTCTGTTATTTTTTCGTTAACTTTATCGATAAATTTTTTTCTTTCATAGTAAATTATCTTTTCTCTACTTATCATATTTTTAGTTAGAACTTCTAAATATCTATAATCAGCTAAGACGTTGTTTGAAATCTTTTTTAAATAATCATTTCTTGTTTTTAAAAGTTTGTTGTATTCGTTGATATTTTTTAAATAGGTGGCTGATATCTGACTAATTTCAAGATTAAGTAAATTTCTTCGTTCGTTTGGTGATCCTTTTATTATTTCTATATCTTCAGGACTTGATAAAATAACATTGAAGTTACCAATGTAATTGGATATCTTTCTTATTTCATTATCATTTACAAAGACTTTTTTATTTTTTCGATCGTTTTCTACTTTTAAATCTTTAAAATTTCTACCTTGTTTAATAGCACCTTTTATTATGTACTTTTCTTCTCCAAATCTAATTAGATTTTGTTCTTGCTGCATCTTATATGATTTTGTTAATCCTAATATATATATACTTTCTAATATATTTGTCTTTCCTTGGGCGTTTTTACCAATTATGATGTTTAAATTGTTTTTAAATTTAAGATCTAATTTTTTATAATTTCTAAAGTTAATTAGTTTAATCTTAGCTATTTTCATTTTTCACCTTTAAACCGCCCTATTTTGTAGAATAACTCATATTAGTGGAAGACTACACATTAATATTATAACACGAAAATTACCCATTTAAAACAAAAAAGAGATATATACTCTCTTTTATTTTGTAGATAATTTTCTTTTACTTAATATGTTTTCATATCTCGCCGATCTTGCTATCTGATTATCTAGAGATAATTTTGATATGTCTATATCTATTCTATCATCATTAATAAATATTAGTGTTGTTAAATTATCATTTTTTACTACTTTTTTGACATAATTATTATTAATCCATAAACAATCTTCATCTTTGCTCGATTTAGTAGGAAAAAATATGATGTTTTCACTCTCTTCGATTAAAAGTGGTGTTTTATATGGACAATCAAATATTTTCTTTGCTGCTTTTAATCTTCCCGACATCGTGCTTCCGTAATATTCACAACTTTCTTCCATTATTTCATAGGAATTTTTTGAGACGACAAACTCTCTATCTTTTTCTTTAATTAGAGTCTCGTAGTAAGATACTGGTATTACAGCCATTGTATCCTCATTAATTTCATAATTTTTCATAATATAACCCCCTCAATAAAAAATTATGAGCTGATTATAGCAAAATATTTTGTCGTTTTTTGTCGAATTATGTCGTTTTTAGTAAGTTCTTATTGGAAGTACTAGTTGAACTAGATCTTCTTTCCCTATTTTCTTTATAATTATTGGTTTTACCTCACCGATAAAGTATATTTCTACTTCTTCTTCATCAAATGATTTTAATGCTTCCATCATATATTTAGCACTAAATGATATTTTAATATCTTCTTTATTATCTTTTTCAATATTCATTTTTTCTTCAACTCTACCTATTTCTGCTGTTTGTGATTTAACAGTTAGTGTATTTCCTGAAGTTTCTAATGTTACAACATTCTTTTCTCTATCTGACGTAAGGATACTTGCCCTATCTATTACATTATATAATTCATTAATATTAAATTTTATTTTTAATAAGTGTTCTGTTGGAAATAAATTATTAGTATTTGGAAAATTCCCATTAATGAGTCTAGATTGGAATAAAATATTATCATATTTAAACACTATTTTATTAGTAAATACGTGAATTTCTACATCGTTGTCATTATCATCTAATATTTTTATAAATTCATTAATATTTTTACTTGGAATAACAATGTTTTGTTCTTCCCCTACTTTTTTATTTAGTTTAACTATTTTTTTTGCTAAACGATATGAATCAGTTGCATTACATTCAATTTCATTTTTTTCCACTTTAAAGTTAATACCTGTGAGAATTGGTCTTGCCTCGTCGTTAGATGTAACAAATGATGTTTGATAAACGATCGACTTAAGAACTTTATTATTAATTGTAATTGGTTTATCACTTAATTCTATATTGATATTTGGATATTCATTTTGATTTATACCGTTTAAGTTAAATTCGCTATTTTCAGTATAAATAACTATCTTTAATTCATCGACAACTTCAATATTAATATACTCTGATGACAATTTTTTGATTATATCTAGAATATACTTTCCAGAGATAATAATACTACCCTCTTTTTCTATTGTCATATCTTCCTTGTTAATAGGAATAAATACTTCGATAGTTATATCATTATCTGATGCTAATAAATTTAATCCCTTTTTATCCAATTTAAATTTAATACCTGATAATACTGGGATAAGATTTTTACTAGATATAGCTTTCGATACTTTATTTAAAGCATTTAACAATACTTCTCTTTTAATTTTTAATTTCATATATACCTCTTTCTTTTATAAATATTATCTATATTGATGTTAATACTGTTAATAAGTTAATTTTTTCTTTAAATATAAGGATTTAATATTAACAAGCTTGTTGAATTTATGTTATTTCTTTTTGCAGAGTTTCCACTATTGTTTTTACTTCTTTATTCTTTTTTATTTCTCTTTCTATTTTATCACAAGAATGTATGACTGTCGAATGATCTTTTCCACCAAATTCACTACCAATTTTAGGAAAAGATTCATCAGTATGAAGTCTTGCCAAGTACATTGCTACTTGTCTCGGAAAAATAATTTCTTTGTTTCTTTTTTTTGATTTTAAATCGTCAATTCCTATTCCAAAATAGTTTGCAACAATCTTTTGTATCTTGGTAATATCATTTTTTTCACTAGTTCCTTTATTTATGAAATCTTTTAGTGCCTCTTTGGCTAAATCAATAGTAATATCATGATTCATAATAGTTGCATAAGCAAGCAGTCTATTAATTGACCCTTCGAGTACTCTAACATTCCCACTTATAGAAGAAGCAATGAATTCTATTACATCATTAGGTATTTTACTAATTAATGCCTCACCTGTTATTTTCTTCTTTAAAATTTCGTATCTAAGCTCATAGTCAGGTGGAAAAATATCTACTGTTAATCCCCAAGAGAATCTTGTAATTAAACGATCTTCCAATCTTTTCAGGTCTTTAGGTGAAGAATCCGATGATATTATTATCTGTTTTTTATTTTCGTATAAAGTATTGAATGTTTGAAAGAACTCTTTTTGTGTTTCTGTTGCTCCACCCAAATATTGAATATCATCGATAATTAATACATCCACTTCTCTATATTTTGTTTTAAATAAATCAACATATTCAAAATTATTAGTTTTATCATCCCTTCGATTAATGGATACATAATCATTTATAAATTGTTCACTTGTTATGTATAAAACTTTTTTATCACTGTTTTGGACTGTATAGTTACCAATTGCATGCATTAAATGTGTTTTTCCAAGACCACTGTTTCCATATATAAATAATGGATTATATATTTTACCTGGATTTTCAGCGACAGCAAGTGAAGCAGCATGTGCAAATCTATTACTTTCACCAACAACAAAAGTATCAAAAGTATAATTTTGATTTAAATTATTAATAAAACTATCTTTAATATCTTTTTTAACTTCATCAACTTCTAAAACTTCGATTTCTTCGACGTCTGTATCTAAAACAAATTTAATATTATAATGTTCATTTGTTAATTGTTTTAAAGAACTTACAATAAGATCTTTATAGTTTGTTTCCATATGTTGTTTATGTATAGAGTAGGGGACAATAATAATTGCTAAATGATCTTTAATACTATCTAATTTAGTATTTTCAAACCAAGTCTGAAATGCTAAAAGATTTAGTTCACTTTTGATAATATTTAAAGTCTGATGCCAAACATTATCTAAATCCATAATTATTCCCCCTAACTTGCAAAGATTTCTTAATTTAAGTTTATATTAAATGTTAAAAAAAATAAAGTTGAAAACTGTATAAAATAGCTATCCACAACTTATGAACAGACATATCCACAACTTTAATGTTTAATTTAGTATTATATACGAACTTATCCACAATTTCCACAAAATTTTAATAAACATCATTAATAATTTTTTAAACAGCCTGTTGATAATGTTTATTAGTAAATATAATTGACAAATAAACACTTTATAATGTATAATTGTGTAGATTTTAAGTTTGGAGGTGTTTTAATATGAAGAGAACTTATCAACCCAATAAAAGAAAAAAAGCAAAGACTCAGGGATTTTTTGCTACTTCTAAATCTGTTCTAAAAAGAAGAAGATCTAGAGGAAGAAAAAAATTAGTATAAAAACCACTTTAATAGTGGGTTTTTTATTATATAATAATGAAAGGTGAGACATGAAAAAAATTAATATAGTAAAAGATAATAATGATTTTACGTTAGCCATCAAAAATGGTAGATATTTTTCAACTGCTTACTTTTCTATTTATATATATAAAAATAACTATGAAGTATATAGATTAGGTATATCTATAGGTAAAAAAATAGGGACCGCTGTTAAAAGAAATAAAATAAAAAGACAATTAAGGACAATTGTGGATTATTATAAAAATAACTATCAAAAAGGATACGATTATATTATAATAGTTAGGAATGGATTTGATGTCTCTACTTATGAAAAAAGTAAAGAACTGTTCATTGAAGCAATAGATAAATTAAATAGAGGTGTAACAAATGAAAAATAAAAAGATCTTTATAATAATCATAATGACCGTCTTTTTTTTAACAGCTTGTACAGTTAATTTAAAAGATAAAGAAACTAACAAACTTGTTAAAAATCCAGCGACTGGACAAAGTTTAACAGAAAATATTTTGTGTAGACCTAGCGATGAAAAAACAATTAAAATTTATGAAAAATATCCTAAACAAGTAGATTTAAAAAAATTACCAACTTGTAAAAATTTTAAAATAAATACAGGTGGTTATGAAGGACTTTGGGAATCGTTTTTTGTAAAACCACTAGCATATATAATTATAAAAATAGGAACAATTGTTAAAAACTATGGACTATCATTAATTATTACTAGTATTTTAATAAGATTACTAACATATCCCATTACAGCTAAGACGGCAAAACAAAGTGAAAGTTTAAATCAAATTAGACCAGCGATGCAAAAAGTTGAAGAAAAATATAAAGATAAGACAGATCAAGAATCAATTATGAAAAAGAGTCAAGAGATGTCAGCTCTATACCAAAAACACAATGTAAATCCATTATCAAGTTGTCTATTTGCCTTTATGCAGCTACCTATTTTTATAGGTTTCTTAGAAGCAATCAACAGAGTACCTGCTATTTTCGAAGAAAGATTTATAGGTTTCCAACTTGGAACAACCCCATTGGTGGGATTTCAACTAGGACAATGGCAATATATAATAATTATTCTATTAGTGGGGGTAACAACATATATATCATTTAGTAAAAATATGTCATCGATGGATGCAAAACAAGGTAAACAAATGGGAAACATGATGACGGCGATGATTGTCTTTATGTCAATGTTCATGTCATCAGCACTTGGACTATACTGGATTACATCTAATCTCTTTACTATAGTTCAAAATAAAATTGTAAAAAAGGAGAAAAAAGCATGAAAACATATAAATATGTAGGAAAAACAAAATCTGAAGCTCTAAATTTGGCCCTCTATGAATTAAATGTAAATGAAGATGAAGTATATGTTAAAGAAGAAGAACAAAAGGCAGGATTATTTAAAAGTAAGAAAATAGAACTGATTATTTATAAAAAAGAAGATGTATCTCAGCTAATTAAAGATTTTTTAACTAATCTAACGTCAAAAATGGGACTAGAGATAAAGATTGAGACATCAGTAAGAGATGGAATTTATAACTACACTATCTTCAGTGATAATAACGCTATCTTAATTGGTAAAGAGGGAAGAACAATTGCAGCACTTAACCAAGTAACAAGACAGATGTTAAATATCGAAGCACCATTTATTTTTAAATATAACTTAGATGTTGCACAATATAAACAAAAACAAGAAGATAATTTAGAAAGAACAGCAAAAAGAATTGCTAGAGAAGTTGCTAAAACAAAAATAGAAGCTAAATTAGATCCGATGAATTCTTATGAAAGAAGAATAGTTCACAATATTTTAGGTAACGATAGATTCGTCTATACAGAAAGTGCTGGGGAAGAACCAAATCGTTATGTAATTATTAAACTAAAAAAGAAAGAAGAAGAGTAGACACTCTTTTTTTTGTGTATTAACTATGATATAATATCGCCTGAAAGGGCTAGATATGAAAGATACGATAGCATCAATTTCTACAACGATGGGAGTAGGAGCAATATCGATAGTTAGAGCAAGTGGGCTTGAAGCAATTGATATAGTTTCTAAATTTTTTGTAGGTAAAGATTTAAAAAAGGTTGATAGTCATACCATCAATCACGGTTTTATTGTGTGGGAAAACAAAAAGATTGATGAAGTTTTAGTATCTGTTATGAAAGCGCCGAAAACATTTACGACCGAAGACGTCGTTGAAATAAACTGTCATGGCGGAGTAGCAACTACAAAAAAAATTCTAGAAATTTTACTTCTTTCGGGATGTCGCTTAGCAGAACCTGGCGAATTTACTAAAAGAGCATTTATGAATGGTCGTATAGATTTAGTTGAAGCTGAAGCAACTGCTGATATAATTGCAGCTCAAACAGATCAAGCAAGAAGCATATCGATGAAACAACTCGACGGAAGCAGTAGTAGAATGATCAGAGATTTAAGAAATGACCTCTTAGGACTTATCGCAAACATTGAAGTAAATATAGATTATCCAGAATATGAAGATATCGAAGTGGTAACTAATAAAAAAATAAAAGAAGCGGTAGTGTATATCCGAGAAAAATTAAGTAGTATTATCAAAGAGAGTGAAAGATCTTTGATATATTCAAGTGGAATAAAAACAGCAATTATCGGAAGGCCTAACGTCGGAAAAAGTAGCATCTTAAATAGATTGATCGACGAAAACAAAGCTATAGTTACTGAAGTGGCAGGAACAACACGTGATATAGTCGAAGGAAAAATAAATATTGATGGCATCGTTCTTAATTTAATAGATACAGCGGGAATAAGAAAAACAGATGATGTAGTTGAGAAAATAGGTGTTGAAAAAACCCTCGAAGTAAGCGAAAAAGCCGATTTAATAATATTTGTTTTAAACAATAATGAAAGTCTAAGTAAAGAAGATATGGAAATAATGGAAATCATCAAAGAAAAAACAGTAATTACTGTAATAAATAAATGTGATCTTCCAAGAAAAATAGAAATTAGTAAAATAGGCACAGATAATATTGTTGAAATAGATACAATCGACAGTTTAAAAATTATTAAATTAAAAGATAAAATTAATGAAATATTAGACTTAAATGCTATAAGTCAAAATGATAATGCAATTTTAGGCAATACAAGACAAATTAGTCTTGCTAAATCATCTCTTAAAATACTTGAGGACATAGAAACTGCATTAGAAAACGAAGAATATGTAGATATGATTGAAATAGATATAAAAAGAATATGGGAAGAACTTGGAAAAATACTTGGTGAATCGTATGAAGATGAATTATTAGATCAGTTATTTAGCCAGTTTTGTTTGGGTAAATAATATGGAATATGATGTAATTGTTGTAGGAGCAGGTCACGCTGGTTGCGAAGCAGCACTAGCAACAAGCCGATTAGATATAAAAACACTTCTTGTTACAAGTAATTTAAAAAATGTAGCAGACACTCCGTGTAATCCATCCATCGGAGGTCCAGCCAAAGGAATAGTTGTTAGAGAAATAGATGCTTTAGGCGGAGAGATGGGAAAAAATGTCGATAAAAGTCTCTTACAATTAAAGATGTTAAACACTAAAAAAGGTCCGGCAGTAAGAGCGTTAAGAGCCCAAATAGATAAAGTTACTTATCACAAAAACATGCTGGAGGTTTTGGAAAAACAAGAAAATCTTTACCTTGAAGAAGCAATGGTCGAAGATCTAATTATTGAAAACGAGAAAGTAAGAGGAATAATTTTATCAAGTGGTGAAAAAATTAACGCAAAGATAATTATTTTAACAACAGGAACATATTTAAAATCGACAATTTTAATAGGTTCAGAAAAAACAAATTTAGGTCCAGATGGTAAAGAGCCCTCTAAATTTTTAAGTGGAAAACTTCAAAAGCTTGGTTTTGAAATAAAGAGATTAAAAACAGGAACTCCGGCAAGGCTAGAAAAAAGTTCAATTGATTACAGCCAAGCAATTATTCAAGAGGGAGATTCCGAAGCTTTAAGTTTTTCATATGATAAAAAAGTCTACTATGACCCAACAAAACAAGAAGCGTGCTACCTTATATATACAACGCCAGATACTCACGCAATCATAAACCAAAACTTAGAAAGATCTAGTATGTATGGTGGTTTTGTCGAAGGGTTAGGACCTCGATATTGTCCTTCCATCGAAGATAAAATAGTTAGATTCTTTGATAAAGATAGACATCAAATATTTTTAGAACCGGAAAGTAAATTTTATGATGATATTTATGTTCAAGGATTTTCAACGAGCATGCCAAGAGATGTTCAAGACAAAATGATTAGAAGCCTCCCAGGATTAGAAAACGCAATCATAAACAAATATGCATACGCAATCGAATATGATGCTATCGACCCTAAACAATTAAAACCATCGCTTGAAACAAAGCTAATCGAAAATTTATTTACTGCTGGCCAAATAAACGGAACGAGTGGTTATGAAGAAGCGGCATGTCAAGGTTTGATGGCTGGAATAAATGCAGTGAAAAAACTAAATGGTGAAGAGCCTTTGGTATTAAAACGAAATGAAGCTTATATCGGAGTTTTAATCGATGATTTAATTACTAAAGGTATAATTGATCCGTATAGACTTTTAACCTCAAGAGCAGAATATAGACTTTTACTTCGTCACGATAATGCCGATTTAAGACTGACAAGTTATGGAAAAAAAATAGGTCTAATTGATGAAAAGAGATACTCAAATTTTATCAAAAAAAGAAAAGATGCTGAAAGATTGATAGAACTATTAAATAGTAAAAAATTAGTGCCTGGAAAAGACAGTGAAAAATTTCTAAATGAATTTAATTCGACACATTTGTTAGATGGAATAACACTCCACGATTTATTGAAAAGACCGGAAATAAAAATTGAAAACTTACAAAAAATTATTGGTGAGGATTTTGATAAAGATGTTTTAGAAGAGGTAGAAATTAATATAAAATATGCCGGTTACATTACTAAAGCAAATAAAGAAGCACAGAAAATGATCGATATGGAAAACGAAAAAATACCCGTAGATTTAAACTATGAAGAAATAAAAAATATAGCAAATGAAGCTAAACAAAAATTAAGTGAAATTAGACCTCTATCACTTGGTCAAGCTAGTAGAATTAGCGGTGTTAATCCGAGCGATATAAATATTTTATCACTTCATATTAAGAGGAGAAAAAACAGTGGATGAACAAAAGTTTGTTGAAGAATTAAAAAAACTTTCTATCGAAGTAGATGATAAAAAAACAGAAGCTTTATCAAAATATTATGAGCTCTTAATAGAATGGAACAAGAAAATAAATCTAACAACAATTATTGAAAAACAAGATATATATTTAAAACATTTTTATGACAGTTTAACTTTATCTAAAGCGATTGATTTAGATAAAATAAGTAGTCTTTGTGATGTTGGAACAGGAGCAGGTTTTCCTGGAGTCGTTATAAAAATTTTCTATCCTGAAATCGAAGTAACACTTATAGACTCTCTTAACAAAAGAATTAAATTCTTAGATAAAGTAATTGAAAAATTAAATCTTAAAAAGATTAAAACAGTACATACAAGAATGGAAGATTATTCTAAAGTTAACGAAGAAATTTTTGATATAATAACAGCAAGAGCCGTGGCAAATACAGCTATACTCGGAGAGATTTGTAGTAGGTCTTTAAAAATAGGTGGAAAATTAATTTTAATGAAGGGTGAAGTAGCTGAAGAGCTATCTCAAAGTCAAGCTCACATGAAAAAATTATCTTATGAATATAAAGACAAAATAAAATTTAAACTGCCCATCGAAGACAGCGTTAGAAATTTAATAATTTTTGAAAAAACAAAAGAGACTGACAAAAAATATCCACGTACTGTAGAGAAGATAAAAACGGAGTTAAATATTTAACTCTTTTTTTATGATATATATAAATTTAAATAAGCTATTTCCAAAAAGAGATTGTCAAAGTCTAAAAAATATAATATAATGTTACATAGAATAAAGGGTAAAAAGTGAGGTTGTTGTATGCAAAACGAAGTAGTTGTTCAACTACATTTGGATGATATCATTCCGAATAGATTTCAACCACGGGAAGTCTTTGATGATCAAGCGCTCAAAGAACTTGCGGTATCTATTAAAGAACATGGAGTGATTCAACCAATTATAGTTAGAAAAATTGGAGAAAAATATGAAATTATCGCTGGTGAAAGAAGATATAAAGCTTCTTCGTTAGTAGGGCTTACTACCATTCCTGCGATAGTTAAAAACTTAGATGATAAAGAGAGTTCTAAGGTAGCTCTAATTGAAAATTTACAAAGAAGAGATTTAACACCAATTGAGGAGGCTCGTACCTATCAAAAGATTCTAGATATAGATGATTTGACTCAGGAACAGCTTGCCAAGACAATGGGAAAATCTCAATCTTCGGTTGCTAATAAATTAAGATTATTAACTCTACCCGACGAAGTACAACAAGCCCTTTTAAAAGAACAAATTTCTGAAAGACATGCCCGTAGTTTAATAAATTTAAGTGATAGAAATAAACAAATAGAATTGTTAAATGAAATAGTAACAAATAGACTTCCTGTTAGAGAAGTAGATGAAAGAATAAAGAAAATGAATGAAGAAAGTAATATGATGAATGCAAACATGAATATAAATGTAGCTCCATCTGTGGAACAAGTAATCGAATCAGTACCAGCAACGATGCAACCGGTCGATAATCAAGAGGCTCAGTTTATCAGGACCGCTCCTCAAGGGTTTATTAATCCAGAGCCTGCTGCAATGAATGCATCACTAGAACCACAATTTATAGATGTAGCGCAAACCCAAGAACAAACGCAAGTTCAAACTGAAACATTTATTTCAGCACAACCACAAATTGAAACCTTAGATACAAGCCCAGTTGTCGATCAGACAGTCGTTGACATCGACAAAATAAGAATGGAAGCAACCGATATAAATCAAACGGCAATGAGACAAATGGCAGATATGAGCTCACTTCTTAAAGCCGAAGAACCGAGTGTGGAAGAAACAGCATCACAAAACAGATTTATCCCTGATCTTGAAAAACCAGTTGAAAAAACAGCTGACGGACAAGAAGTAATTGGAACAGGTCTGCTTGCAGGAATGCCAGTGATACACCCAGTTGATAATGTTGCTCCAATGCAGCAATCAGGACTAAGTGGAATTATTGAACAAGAAAACGCTAGTATGTCACCGGTGCAACCACTTCAAATGATGCAAGCACCGTCAGTGGAACCGCTACCAACAGTTACATCAATGCCAGAACCAGAACTTATGCCAACAGCTGAACCGATGATCGAAGCGGCACCTGTTAGCGAAGCGCCAATTCAGCAGGCAACAGCAAGTTCTGGACAAGATTTCACAGATAGTGAAGAAATAAAATTTGCAACAATCGCAATGACTAACATAACCAAAGAATTAGAGTCTAAAGGATTCAAAGTTGAACACAGTAATAACACAAATAATGGGGTTATGGAGATATTCATCAAGATAAGTAAATAAAGACCAAAAAAACAAAGTAATTTGTTTTTTTTATTTAAAAATCTTCTAAAATTTGGTATCATATAGATACTGATATTTAGGAAGGTGATTTGATGGGAAAGATAATTTCTTTGGTCAACCAAAAGGGTGGCGTAGGTAAAACAACAACTAGTATAAATCTTTCAGCATCGATTGCTGTACTAGGGAAAAAAGTTTTGTTGGTCGATTTAGATCCTCAAGGTAATACAACTACAGGTATGGGTATTAATAAAGGAGAACTGCAATATAGTGTTTATGATGTCATTACTGAAAGGTGTCATATAGATGATGCAATACTTAGCAGTAGATACAAGCGTTTAGATGTCTTGCCTGCGACAGTCAACCTTGCTGGATTGGATATGGAGTTAATTGAACGTAGTCAACATGAACCCGGTTTTAAAAAAGGGTCTCAATTTAAAAATAAAATAGATTTGGTTAGAGATAGATACGATTACATTATCGTGGACTGTCCACCATCGCTAGGACTGATTACCAGTAATGCCCTTACAGCAACTGACTCAGTCATCATTCCGGTACAATGTGAATTCTACGCCCTCGAAGGAATAATGCAACTGCTTAATTCAATAATGATGGCAAAGAAAAGTTTGAATCCTAATTTGGATATCGAAGGAGTCTTGCTTACAATGCTAGATGCGAGAACAAATATCGGTTTCGATGTTGTCGAAGATATTAGAAAATATTTTAAAGAACGAGTATACAATACAATAATACCTCGCTCTGTAAGATTAGTCGAAGCGCCATCTCATGGTAAACCGATAGTAGCATATGATCCTAAATGTAGAGGAACTGAAGCTTATTTAAATTTAGCTAAGGAAGTGATTGAGAGAAATGGATAATAAAAGAAGAGTAATGGGTAAAGGTTTAGAAGAATTATTCAGCAATGAAAAAATGGATTTTTCATCTATTGAAGAAAGCATCGTTAGTTCAACTTCAAAAGATGAAATAGTTGAATTAAATATTGATGAATTACGTAGTAATCCTTATCAGCCACGTAAAATATTTGATTATGAAAAATTAGAAGAATTAGCAAGTTCAATTAAGGAACATGGTGTCATTCAACCGATTATCGTTAAAAAGAGTTCTATTAAGGGTTATGAGATAATCGCTGGTGAAAGACGTGTAAAGGCAAGCGGTATAGCCGGTAAGAAAAAAGTTCCAGCGATCATTAGGGACTTTACTGATGATGAAATGATGGAGATAGCTCTGCTTGAAAATCTTCAACGAGAGAATTTAAATGCTATCGAAGAAGCCAATGCTTATAAACAATTATTAGAAAAATTACGTATAACTCAAGAAGAGTTAGCTAAAAGATTAGGAAAGAGTCGCAGTTATATAACTAACATGGTCGGATTGTTAAACTTGCCTGAACATGTTAAAAACTTAATATATAAAGACAAAATTTCGGCAAGTCATGCACGTATCTTAAGCAAACTTGAAAATCCTGAAGAAATCGATACAATGGTAGAAAAGATTTTAAATGAAAATCTAAATGTACGTGATACAGAAAGAGTCGCTCGTAAAGAAAAACCAGCTAAAGCTCCTAAGAAAGCGAATCAATACAGTCACTTAGAAGACTCGCTATCTGATAAATTAGGAACTAGAGTAAAAATAAAAAGTAATACTGTCGAAATATATTTTAGTAACGTAAACGATTTAAATAGAATACTCGATATAATGAATATCGAAGACTAGGTAATTATTATGGATAACAAAGATATACAACTTAATTCTATAGTGATCATGAAAAAAGCTCATCCTTGTGGACACAATGAGTGGGAAGTTACAAGGGTTGGAGCCGATATTAAAATTAAATGTAATAATTGTGAAAGAGTTGTCACTATACCTAGGGTAGAGTTTAATAAAAAACTTAAAAAAGTTATCAAGTACTAAGGAGAAGTATGAAAGAGAGAAAAAGGCGAAAGCTAAAAAAGTTTAATTTGCATCCAGTTACAAGCTTAATAATAATGGCCGTATTCATCGTATTCTTAAGCTTTATTCTATCTAGATTTGATCTTCAATCGACATATAGAATAATAGATCCTAAGACTAATGAACTTAAAACAATAACAGTCGAAGTACAAAACATGTTTAACTATGATGGTTTTAAATACATTTTTAGTAATGCAGCTAGTAATTTTGGAAGTTTTTCAGTATTTTTAACTCTTATTATCGGGTTAATCGGAGTTAGTATAACCCATGCAACAGGTTTAATCGATGCGATTATCCGAAGAACAACATTTAAATTAAGTAATAAGTTTATAACTTTTTCACTAATACTTATTGCTATAACTTCAAATATCGTAAATGATATTGGTTATGCCGTATTAATTCCTATCGGCGCACTAGTCTTCTTAGCCAACAGAAGAAGTCCGCTGCTGGGAATTACTGCTGCTTTTTGCGGAGTAGCTTTTGGTTATGGAACAGCACTTTTTGTCGGTTCACTCGATGTCAGTATGGTTCCAATTACAACTCTTGCAGCAAGGTTAATAGATGGGGAAGCCCACGTCGCTTTGCTCTCTAACATCTTTATTATGATAGGTAGTACTATTATTTTAGCGATAGTTGGAACTTTAGTAATTGAATCGATGATTCTAAAGAAAATAGGAAGATACAGATTAGATGAAGAAAGCCTCGAAGAGACTAAAGAACAACAAATGATAAGTGAAATAGATGACAAAGAAAAAATAGAGAGAGAAATATTAGAAAAACGTGGTGTTCGTTATGCATTTATTGCCTTTCTAGTAATAGTCGGAGCATTTATATATATGATTACACCGGATCTTCCAGGCTCAGGAATACTTCTAGATAGTAATAGAATAGCTTATACAAATCAGTTGTTCGGAGCACAGTCATATTTTAAAGACGGATTTACCTATATGACTACTATATTGCTCATGGTTTGTGGTGTAGTTTATGGAATCGGTGCCAAAACAATCAAGAATGACAAGGATTTATTTGAAAAAGCTGCACTGTATCTAAAAAATATTGGATATGTTGCACTTATCGTATTTTTCTTCGTTCAGTTCTTAGCAATATTTAAGCAAACGAATATAGGTTTACTTCTTACTTGCTATGGTGCAGAGCTTATACAAACATTGGCATTTAAAAACTTAAGTTTAATTGTACTTACGATAATTGTCGTCGCGGTATCGGGTTTATTTTATCCATCTACTTTAAATAAATGGGTAATATTTTCGCCGGTTGTCGTCCCGATGATGATGCAGTCTAACATATCCCCACAGTTCGCCCAGTTTATTTTTAGAGCTGCAGACTCGATGACTAAAGGAATAACACCATTTATGGGATTTTTTGTTATTTACTTAGCGTACTTAAACATATATAATACTGGTAAGGATCCAGTTTCTATCAAAAAAGCAATAGGTTATGTATACCCATACTTCATAGTTATGCTAATTACATGGATATGTATAATACTAGGTTGGTATTTGATAGGTATTCCAATCGGGCCGGGTGTTTACCCAACATTATAGGAGGTAATTATGGAAAACAAAGAGCAAACAGAAACAGTAAGAAAAGAAGAGGAATTAAAAGTTAAGGTAGCTTTTGACGCCGATATTGAAAAGTTTACCTTTACTTTAAGTAGGGAAGAAGTAGATAGATTAAGGAAACTTCAAAGTTAGTTGTTAACTAACTTTTTTAATGAAAGGAGCAAAACATGAGTTTAAAAGCTGGAATAGTAGGACTTCCTAATGTTGGAAAGAGCACTTTATTTAATGCTATTACAAATCAAAGAATTTTAGCAGCAAACTATCCGTTTGCAACGATAGATCCAAATATTGGTATCGTTTTTGTGCCGGACGAAAGATTGGATGTTCTTAATAATATGTATGAAACTAAAAAAGTTGTACCAACCAGTTACGAATTTACTGACATAGCTGGACTAGTGAAAGGTGCTTCGACTGGTGAGGGTCTTGGCAATAAATTTTTATCTCACATAAGAGAAGTTGATGCTATTGTTGAGGTTGTAAGATGCTTTGATGATCCTAATATAATTCACGTTGAAAAAGATGTGGATCCAATTAGAGATATAGAAATAATAGATTTAGAGTTATCCATTTCGGATTTAGAAATAGTTAATACACGCATCGATAAAATCAAGAAAAAAGCCGAGACCACAAAGGACGCCGAAGCTTTGACTGAGTATGAGACTCTTAATAAAGCTAAAATAGCGCTAGAATCTGGGAAAGCAGTTAGGACTGTAGATTATAATGAAGAAGAAAATAACATTATTAAATCGTTTAATTTACTGACGGCAAAACCCATTATTTTTCTCGCTAACGTAGCTGAAGCAGATTTAGTTAAAGAAGATAATATATATGTTGAAAAAATTAAAGAATACAGCCGAGAGTTAGATGCTAAAGTGATCAAAGTTTGTGTCAAACTAGAAGAAGAATTATCCGACATGAACAAAGAAGAAAAAGCTGAAATGTTAGGAGCTGTAGGCATAGTTGAAAGCGGTTTAGATAGTCTCATCAAAGAAACTTATGATTTACTTGGTCTTGATACTTTTTTTACCGCAGGTAAAGAAGAGGTTAGAGCTTGGACTTTTAAAAAAGGCAGTAATGCTAAAAAATGTGCCGGAATAATTCACAGTGATTTTGAAAAAGGCTTTATTAAAGCTGAAGTAATGTCCTACGAAGATTTAATAAAACATGGAAGTGAATTAAAAGTAAAAGAAGCCGGAAGACTTAGATTAGAGGGGAAAGACTACCTTATGAAAGATGGAGATGTCTGCTACTTCCGATTTAACGTATAGTCTTATTTTGTAATAATATTCAATGTAATGGAAATAAGAATATGTATGAAATATTAAAAAAGTCATTTTAAAGCATTTAGAAATCTATTGCATCATATGGAAAAATAATAACCCATCTTATTATTTCCTCTTTTTCAATAAAATAAAGAAAACTTTGTATATTATAAATACTATTATATAGTAAAAGAAAAAGAGCTTGAAAGAAAAGAAATTACTCATTAATTTTGTTCTCGTTACTAGAAAGAAGGATAGTTAGGATTTTATTTAGATATCTACGATACGATAAAGAAATATGAATCTTTAGATACAAACACTTTAACTAATTCCATAATTCAAGCAAAAAATATTCACTAATGATTTTATGCGCTATAATTTAGTAAAAGTAGGAAATAGAAGGAGAAAGAATGAAATATTTAAAAATAACTTTAACAATATTTATATTAACATTTATTTTCTTATATTTTTGAATAAATTTAGTTTCAAATTTTTATTTATTTTTGCATTTATCTTACTAATGATACACTAAAGATAAAAGAGTTTACTTTTATCTTTTAATTTGCTATACTACTAACGAGTATTTAGGTACTCCTTGTCTGCTTAGCAGACCAAAGACCATAAGGAGGTGTAATAATGAGAAAGTACGAAGTAATGTTTGTCGTAAGACCTGACTTAGAAGAGAAAATCATCAAGACTGAAGCTGAAAACATGAAGAAGATCTTTACTGATATGAATGTTAAGACTATCGACCTAAAAGAAATGGGTCAAAGAGAATTAGCATACGAAGTAAAGGGATACAAAACAGGGTATTATTTCTTGATTACATTGGAAACTGATAACGCGGATACAGTCAAAGAGTTTGACCGTGTTGCCCTAATTAGTGAAAATGTAATTCGTCATTTAATTGTAAAAGTAGAGGAATAAGATATGAATAAAGTGTTTTTAATAGGTAGATTAACGCGTGATCCAGAACTTAGATATACAGGAGAAAACAATGCTGTAGCTAATTTTTCGATAGCGGTTAATAGAAACTATACCAATCAAGCGGGAGAACGAGAAGCAGATTTTATTAATATTATCGTATGGCGTAAACTAGCTGAAAATGTTAAGAATTACTTAACAAAAGGGAGCCAAGTAGCTATCGATGGTAGAATTCAAACAAGAACATACGAAAAAGACGGTAAGAAAAATTACATAACTGAAGTAGTAGCAGATAATGTTGAATTTTTAGATACTAAAGCTAGTCGTGAAAGACAAGCTAGCGTAGGACCTGCGGATGTATCTCCAAGTGATTTCGCTCCAAGTGCTGGGACAGATATTAAAAGTGACCCATTTGCAGACTTTGGATCGAGCATCGAGATAAGCGATGATGAATTACCATTCTAATAAGGAGGTTTAATATGGCAGAATTTTATCGTAAAAAGAAAAAAGTTTGTTATATGTGTAGCGGAAAAGACAAAGAAGTAGACTACAAAGATGTAGACACTATAAAAAAGTTCATTAACGAAAGAGGAAAGATTCTTCCTAGGCGTGTAACAGGAACTTGTAGTGCACATCAAAGACATATAGCTAAACAAGTTAAAAGAGCTAGAGCAATAGCGCTAGTCCAATTCACAGAACAAAATTAGACACTGTCTAATTTTTTTGTGTAAACTTTTGTTAATTTACGAAAATTCGTTTTGAAAAGTCAAAAACATCCGTCAAAAAGTAGTATACTTTTAGTATAGAATGGCGGTGATATTAGGTGCCAAAGAAAAAGCGAAAAGTTAAAAGAAGGTTCAAGTCAACACTTGTCTCTGTTTTTTGTGTCGTCCTAATTACTATCATTTTAGGAACGGCAAGTAAGACGTGGATAAGTATTTATGAAAAAGAACAAGAGAAAAAAGTATTAAATACTAATCTTAATAGCCTTAGAAAAGAAGAGTCAAAGCTTGTAACCGATGTAGCAAAACTTAAAGATCCAGAATATATAGCGAGATTCCTTCGCGAAAAGTACTTTTATTCTACGAACGGAGAGTATATAATTAGATTACCTAAGTAGGAGAAAGAAAAATGCAAAAAGTAATTAGCTTCTTAGATAAAGAATTAAATTTAAATGATGAAACAGTTGTCATTGGAGTTTCTGGAGGGCCAGATTCAATGGCACTTTTATCGTTGGTGAATTCTATTAAAAAAGCAAAACATATTAAAATAGTATGTGCTCACGTAAATCATAACATTAGAAAAGTAAGTGGTGAAGAAGAGAAGATGGTCGAAGGATATTGTCAGGACAATGATATTGTCTTTGAAACTATGAAAATAGATAAATATGGTGATGATAACTTTCACAACGAAGCTAGAAACATTAGATATGATTTTTTTGATAAAATTGTTCAAAAATATGATTCTAAGTATTTATTTACTGCTCATCACGCCGATGATTTGATTGAAACAATTTTAATGAGAATTGTTAGAGGTTCTACCATTAAAGGTTATAGTGGCTTTTCCAAGGAAGTTAAACGAGAAGGATACATAATATATAGACCTCTTTTTGAGGTGACCAAAGAAGAAATAATGAATTATCTTAAAGGTAATAAAATACCATACGCTACAGATTTATCTAATGAGAATTCTAAATATACGAGGAACAGATATAGAAAAGATGTCCTACCATTCTTTAAAAAAGAGGATGCAAACGTTCATGAAAAATTTATCAAATTTAGTAGAGTTCTCGAAGAATACGATTCTTTTGTCGATAGAGAAACATTTAGAGTAATCGAATCGCTTGGAAGTTTAAATGAAATATCGATCTATAAATTTAACAGATTAGATCATTTGATCAAAGAGAGAGTAATTCATTATATTCTTGAAGAAATTTATCATGATGACCTTATTTTAATTGGTGATATTCATGCTAAAAATATAATTGATTTAGCTTTATCTAGTAAAGCAAACGCTTATATAATGCTACCTAACGAATTGAAAGTTAGTAAAGAATACGGTAAGTTAATTATTGGCAAACTTCCTGAAGAAGTGATTAGTTATGAAATAGAAATGATCGATGAAGCTTTCCTTCCTAACGGAAAAAGCATCAAAAAAGTGGAGGAAGAAGACAGTAATAGCAACGATGTCTGTCGACTAGACAGTAAGACGATAACTATGCCCATATCGGTTAGAACGAGAAGGCACGGTGATAAAATAGCTCTTAAAAACAGTGGTCATAGGCGTATCAAAGATATCTTTATTGACAGTAAAATACCATTTGATCAAAGAGATAAGTGGCCGATAGTAGTCGATGCCAGTGGTCAGATAATATGGATACCAGGGATTAAAAAGTCTAAAAAAGTTAAACAAAAAAATGAAACATATGATATAATACTGAAATATGAGTGATCAGGAGGTAAAAATGAATAAAAAAACACTTAAAAAAGGATTAACTCCGTATTTAGCTTTGATACTTGTTATCGTTTCTACGTACTTGATATTTGGAATCTTAAATAGAGAAGTACATAAATTTACATACGATAAATTTATCAAAGAGTTAAATGCAGGGAAAGTTACAGAGCTTGAAATAATTCCCCGTGAAAGAGCTGTTATTTATCAAATTAATGGTAAATTAAAAAAATATAAAAAGAATGAAAGCTTTACTCTTTCAGCCCCTTTATCAGATTCGGTTATCAAAGAGATAGTTATTCTTGATAATACCACTGGTGAAAAAGAGCTGGGTTATAAACTAAATGTTAAAGCTGATCCAGAAGCTAGTTCCTTATTATTGGTATTAGTTAACGTCTTGCCTATACTTTTACTAGGTGGCTTTGTTTTCTGGTTTTTAACGAAGCAGTTAAATAGTAGTGGTAAATCTATGGATTTTGGAAGAAGTAAAGCAGAGTTATCTGATGAGAACAATAAGACGACATTTAAAAATGTTGCTGGGCTAAAAGAAGAAAAAGAGGAAGTTAAAGAAATTATCGACTTCTTAAAAGACCCCAAACGCTTTCAAAGACTTGGAGCTAGAATACCAAAAGGGATTCTACTAGTTGGTCCGCCAGGTACCGGTAAAACATTACTAGCTAAGGCGGTTGCGGGCGAAGCTAAAGTTCCATTCTACTTTATTAGTGGATCTGACTTTGTCGAGTTATTTGTCGGAGTTGGAGCTAGTAGGGTTAGAGATATGTTTAAACAAGCAAAACAAACGGCACCTTGCTTAATTTTTATTGATGAAATAGATGCTGTTGGAAGACAGCGTGGAACAGGTCTTGGTGGCGGACACGATGAGCGCGAACAAACATTAAACCAGTTACTGTCAGAAATGGATGGTTTTGGAATTAACGAAGGAATCATCATTATGGCGGCAACTAACAGAGCGGACGTTTTGGATCCAGCTTTGCTTAGACCGGGAAGATTTGATCGCCAAGTTACAGTTGATTTACCGGATGTCAGAGAACGCGAAGAAATTTTAGCGGTTCACGCATCAAATAAGATACTTGGACCTGACGTATCGGTTAAAAACGTTGCAAAAAGAACTCCAGGCTTTAGTGGAGCAGCGCTTGAAAACCTGCTTAACGAGGCAGCATTACTAGCCGTTCGAAGAGATAAAAAACATATTACGATGTCTGAGATTGACGAAGCAACCGATAGAGTAATTGGTGGACCTGCTAAAATAAGTAGGAAATATACACCTCATGAAAAAGAGGTTATCGCTTATCACGAAGCAGGACATGCTGTCATTGGCCTTAAGTTAAGAGACGCTGATGATGTTCATAAAATTACTATAATACCTCGCGGACAAGCAGGTGGATATACATTAATGATGCCTAAGGAAGAAACTTATCTTTCTACTAAGAGTGAGCTGCTAGATAGAATCGTTGGACTCCTCTCGGGTCGCGTCGCCGAAGAAATTCGCTTTAAAGAAGTTACCACTGGAGCTCACAACGACTTTGAGAAAGCTACAAAAATTGCTCGTGCAATGGTTACCGAATATGGAATGAGTGACCTAGGCCCAGTCCAGTTTGAACAACAAGAAGGCGGAGTTTTCCTCGGAAGAGATTACAACAAGAGCAGAAACTTCTCTAACGAAGTTGCTCACGAAATAGATAAAGAAGTAAGAAAGATTATCAATGAGTGCTATAAGACAGCTCATAAAATACTTTCTGAAAACCAAGATATATTAAAGCTTCTAGTAGATGCATTACTCGAGCACGAGACACTTACTAAAGAGCAGATTGATTATCTAGTTGAACACGGTAAGATGCCTCCACATATCGAAGATGAATTAACTCTTGCTGAACTTAAAGATTTGGCTAAAGCTAAAAAAATTAAGGGTTACAGTAAGATGAGCAAAGAAGAATTAGAAAAAATACTAAAAGAGGATGAATAATCCTCTTTTTATGTTATGATATACACACATTATTTTTAGATATACTGATGGTTTAAAGGAGAGAAATGAAAAATAATAAATTATCTTCTAAAGAAGAAGAAAATATAATTAAAATATTAAGTGAACGTTTTCATATTAATATGGATAGTCATAAAGATTTACATTGGGATAAAATTGAAGCGAAACTTCTGGATAATCCACATAAATTATGGTCGTTAAACGAGATGGAAAAAACAGGTGGAGAACCGAATTTAATTGATTACGACGAGTCCGTGGATGAATATATATTTTGTGACTGCAGCCAAGAAAGTCCGGCAGAAAGAAGAAGTCTTTGTTATGATGAAAAAGCATTAGCCTCGCGCAAAGAAAACAAACCTAGGGGTAGTGCGAGCGGTCAAGCTAGAGAAATGGGAATTGAAATGATCGATGAAGAAACTTATCGAAAATTGCAGGAATTAATTAAAGTAGATTTAAAAACATCTAGTTGGATTAAAACCCCAGAAAAGATTAGAGAACTAGGTGGAGCTCTTTTTGGAGACAGACGCTATGATAATGTTTTTGTTTATCATAATGGTGCAGAATCATATTACTCCGCAAGAGGATTTAGAGGAATATTAAAAGTATAAATAATTAGATTGGTAATGGTACTATGAGATGGAAAATTGATGATATCGAAATAAAGAATAGAATGGCTCTTGCACCGATGGCTGGAATATCTAATGCTGCTTACATAAAAATATGTGAGGAATTAGGCTTAGGCTACGCTGTTACAGAACTTATTAGTGCCGAAGCAATAGTAAGAAATAATAATAAAACCCTAGATATGTTAAAAGGAATAGATGAATTAGAGATTCCGGTTGGGGTACAGATATTTGGTGGAAGCGTCGAATCGATGAAAAAGGCAGCGCTGATTCTCGATGAAAAATTTAATATTAAATTCATCGATATCAATATGGGCTGTCCTGTTCCCAAAGTAGCCCTCAGAAGTCAAGCGGGCGCGGCACTTCTAAAAAACCCTGAAAAAATATATGAAATGGTCAAAGCGATAGTAGACTCTGTCGCTTGTCCAGTAACAGTTAAAATTAGAAGCGGGTGGGACGCCAACACAATAAACGCCGTCGAAGTAGCAAAGGTTTGTGAAAAAGCAGGAGCCAGTGCAATTTGTGTACACGGACGAACGAGGTCGCAAGGTTATAGTGGCAAAGCAGATCTTGATGTTATTAAAGCGGTCAAGGAAGCGGTAGCAATTCCCGTCATCGGTAACGGCGATGTGAAAGATGGGAAAAGCGCCCAAAACATGCTCGATTATACAGGAGTAGATGCCGTGATGATAGGTCGTGCCTCCTATGGAAACCCGTGGATTTTTAAGGAAATAAATGAATATCTAAACGGAAATTTTGATTCTGTCAAAGTAACTTATCAAGATAGAATAGAAATGTGTAAAAAACATATGAACTATTTAAAGAAGATAAAAGCAGAAAAATTGGTAGTTCTTGAAATGCGCAGCCATATCGCGGCATATCTTAAAGCTATGCCCAAAGCTAATGAAATAAAAAATAGCATCTACCAAAAAAATAATATAAATGGTATAATGCAAGTGTTAAATGACTATTCCAAGTCATTAGAAAGCGGTGAATGAAATGAATTTATCTGTCAAAAGAATGTTAGCATTTATAGTTGATACAATAATATTGTATATTTTGATTTCATTTTTAGTGGCAACTTTTGTAAAAACGGAAGAAATAATGTTAATTACAGAAAAAACATTTAAGTTACTATCAGATTACATGAAGAATGTAAATATAGAAACATTAAATCAGCTAGAAGAGCTTGTTTATAAATCGACTAAAGCATCGATCGCTTCTAATTATATTGGAATAGGTCTATATCTTATATATTTCGCTGTTCTTCCTTTGTTAACTGAGGGACAGACGATCGGCAAGAAACTACTCAAGATAAAACTTAAGCCCGCGGATGATAAAAACCTATCGTTTGGGGGGCTATTTGTCAGATCCTTGGTACTATATGGTGTACTTATCAACATAGTGAATGTACTTGTACTAGAATTTGGATCAAAATCTACATACTTGAAAGTAAGTAGTAGCTTACAATTCCTGCAATATTTAATATTCTTTATATGTTTTGTTGGAATAGTAATCAAAAGTGGAAGAGGACTGCACGATAAATTGGCTAAAACCCAAGTAGTACTCGAAGAAGGAGACATCCAGGAAAAAATGGATGAGTGGAAAAGTGTAACGGCTGATGAAAAAAGGGCAGCTGAATCAATGAAAAGAAAACACACCACGCAAAAGAAAGGTAAATAATAAATGAGAGAGCTTAATGAACAAGAATTAGTTCGCAGAAATAAAGTAGAAAAAATTAGAGAGTATTGCAACCCATACCCAACAAGATATGAAATTACTCATTCTTTAGTTGAAGCAGTAGATTTAGCTGACGAAGTTAAAGACGTAAGTGTTGCAGGTAGAATTGTCTTTATGAGGCAGATGGGAAAACTAAGTTTTATAAAGATTCGTGATGTCGAAGGAGAACTTCAGGCATCTATTAAAGTAGATATTGTTGGAGAAGAAAAATATAACTTCTTCAAAGATTTCTTTGATATCGGTGATTACATTGGAATTAAAGGAGAAATGTTTACTACTAATACTGGAGAAAAAACGATCAGAGCAGATGAGTTTATTTTTCTAGGGAAAGCGCTTAAGCCCCTTCCTGAAAAGTTCCATGGCTTAAGTGATGCAGAGCAAAGATATAGACATAGATATGTCGATTTAATAATGAATGAAGACACTAGAAAACGTTTTGTTTCACGTATCAAATTTGTTAGAGAGCTTAGAAACTTCCTAGATGGGCACGGATATTACGAAATAGAAACACCTATTTTAAATAACCAAGCATCAGGAGCAGTGGCAAGACCGTTTAAAACACATCACAACGCTCTAGATTTAGATGTATATCTAAGAATTGCACCAGAGACTTACCTAAAAAGAGCAGTAGCTGGTGGGTTTAATAGAGTGTATGAAATTGCAAGATGTTTTAGAAATGAAGGAATGGATGCGTCACACTTGCAAGATTTTACAATGATCGAAGCATACCACTCATACTTTAACTTCGAAGATAATATGATTTTTATCCAAGAATTAATTCAAACGATCGTTCAAAAAGTATTTGGAACATTAAAATTCACTATCGGAGATCAAGAAGTAGACCTAAGTGGAAACTGGCCAAAAGTTAGTTTTAGAGAATTACTTTTAGAACATGCTGATATCGATATTAATGTATACGATACTCAAGAAAAACTATTAAAAATTATTCTTGAAAAGAAAATTGAACTAGATAGTGATACTCCAGTTGAAAACCTAGGATATGGTAATTTAATCGATTACTTATATAAAAAGGTTGCTAGGCCTAAGATGGTTGGACCTGTTTACTTAACAGAACATCCGACATCTCTATCACCTTTTGCTAGAGAAAATGATGAAAATCCAGAAATTACAGAACGCTTCCAATTAGTTTTAATGGGCGCAGAGCTTGTAAATGGATTCTCAGAGCTAGTTAATCCAATTGAACAAGAGCGAAGATTGATTGAACAAGCTAAATTAAAAGAAGCCGGAGATGAAGAAGCGCATCCGATGGATAGCGACTATGTCGGAGCTATGGAATACGGTTTACCTCCAATATCTGGATGGGGAATGGGAATTGATAGAGTGATTCAACTATTAACAAATAGCGATAATATTAAAGATGTTGTCATGTTCCCACTTATGAGACCGATAAATGAAGATGAGTAATCATCTTTTTTCTTGAAATTATTCGCTATTGTTGTATAATTATTCTAAGGAGGTAATATAATGAAGAAACACAATTTATTCAAAGTAGTTACAATTACATTATTTGTAACAGTACTCTTGACTTGGTTCGTAAAAGCAACGACATTCAATTCTGCTTTAGTATCTAATGGAGTACAAAAAGTTGGTTTATTCGATTTGCTTAACTATTCTGTTGGTGTAGTTGCATACTTCGGATATATACCATTACTATTCTTGACAATTGGAGGATTCTACGGAGTTTTATTTAAAACTAATAGCTATAGAAATCTTATAGATAAAGTTTTAAAGAAAGTAAAACCTAAAAAGCGATGGATTTTCTTAACGGTAGTTATTGCAGTGTTTTCACTGCTTAGTTCTATTGTTGGACAACCCCTATTCTTACTGTTCTTCTTCCCGTTTGTCATCACTGTTATCCTAGCAATGGGATATGACAAAATCACAGCCGTTCTAGCTACTGTTGGAGCAGTCATGGTTGGTTATATGGGTACAACCCTAGCACTAGCTAATGTTGCAAGCTCTAATCAAATACTTCAGCTAGAAGCAAACACACTTATGTGGTGGAAGGTAGCTCTACTTGTCCTAGCGACAGCGCTACTTACTGTGTATACAATTAAAAGAGGAGAAAAGAACTACAACGCTAAAGTTAAAGATGCCGATTTAGTTCTTCCAGAAGCAGGGCCTAAAAAAGCTAAGTGTTGGCCGATCGTTCTAACTTTTGCTCTAGTATTAGTAGTATTCGTACTTGCATACTTAAGCTGGGAAGGAATGTTTGGAATTAAAACATTCGGTGAAGTCCTAAAAAACATGAACGAGTTTAAAATTGGAAAAGTTACAATTCTAAAAGATATTTTTGGACAGACACAAGCGTTTGGAGCATGGCAAATTTCTAACGCACCGCACATCCTATTACTTGCAACTATCTTTGTTGGATTATTATCTAGAGTTAAAGTTGATGACTTTATCGATGGTTATGTAACGGGAATGAAAAAAGCACTTAAGCCATCAGTGGTGGTATTACTTGCATACATCATCCTAATGGTTGCTGTATATCATCCGATAACTCTAACAATAGTCGAAGGAATGCTTTCATCTAAGACATTAAATATCTTTAATTTAAGTATCTCTGGACTTATTGCTAACCTGTTTACTTCGGATATTATGTATTCGTCACAGACAATTCTTCCATTCTTAGTTTCTAAAATTGAAAGTGGAAAAGCTCTTCAAGTAGCAGGACTTAACTGGCAAGCAATATATGGATTCTCAATGCTATTAGTACCAACAAGTGTCACCTTAATTGCGACACTAAGCTATCTAGAAGTTCCTTATACTAAATACATTAAATCAGTATGGAAGTTCCTAGTTGCACTATTAGTACTCATGTTAGTATTCATGTTACTTGTTAGAAACGTAGTACTTTAATAAATAAAAATCTACTAAAAAGTAGATTTTTTTTGTTTTTAACTCTATAATTGTTATAGGTAACAATATGGAAGAACAAACGATAATTAAAACTTTAGATGAAATTAAAGATAAACTAAATAAACTTTGGCTCTCTTTTGATATTGATAAAAAAAACAATGAAATAGCTATTCTCGAGGAAAAAATGACAAGTATTAATTTTTGGGATGATAGAGAAAAAGCAAATGAAGTTATCGATGAATTAGCAGAATTGAAGCAAACTACTTTATCGATTAATGAACTAGCTGATGAGATCGATGAATACTTAGAACTTGTCTCTTTTGGAATAGAACTAGATCTTTCTTTTAAAAAGAATTTGGAAGAGCTCTCTAAAAAAATGAACGTACTTGAAACTACTATGCTTTTAAGTGGGGAATATGACAAAGGAAATAGTTTTCTTGAAATACACAGCGGAGCTGGTGGAACAGAAGCTTGTGATTGGGCTGAGATGCTTTTTAGAATGTATAGTAGATACTGTGAAAAAATGAATTATAAATATGAAATACTCGATTATCTACCGGGCGAAGAAGCGGGTCTTAAAACAGTTACGATGCACATTAAAGGGAAATACAGTTACGGGCGTTTAAAGAATGAAAAGGGGATACACAGATTAGTTAGAATTTCCCCCTTTGATTCAAATAAACGACGACATACTTCATTTGCTTCGGTCGATGTTATGCCTGAACTAGATGGTAAGATCGAAGTTGAAATAAGTGATAAAGATATTAGAATAGACGTCTTTAGATCTAGCGGTAAAGGCGGACAGGGAGTAAATACGACCGACAGCGCTGTTAGAATAAGTCATATTCCAACAGGAATTGTCGTAACTTGTCAAAATGAAAGAAGTCAAATTCAAAATAAAGAGCAGTGTATGAAAATGCTCAAAAACAAATTATACTTACTCGAAGAAGAAAAGAAAAAAGAAGAGTTTAATAAACTTAAGGGGAATGTTAGCAATATAGATTTTGGATCACAGATTAGAAGCTATGTTATGCATCCATATTCGATGGTTAAGGATCATCGAAACAAAGCTGAAACAAGCAATGTAGATAAAGTCTTAGATGGTGATATAGATATGTTTATCGATGCGCAATTAAGAGGTTAGAAGTGAGAATAAAAAGGGAAGTAGCTAAAAATATTTATCGATATGCCTATATGTTATTAGGTCTTTTTATCTGCTCGGTTGCATATAATGCCCTGATGGTACCAAATGAGTTTGCCGCAGGTAATGCAACAGGTTTAGCCCTTATTATTAACGCTCTTTTTAAATATAATATAGCCTTGTCGGTAGCGGTCATTAATATAAGTTTACTTTTTGTAAGCTGGATTTTTCTTGGAAAGAAAGCAACGATTGGCTCTGTTGTCGGCAGCTTAGTTATGCCTGTTTTTGTAGCTATTACTGAGCCTTTGGTTCACGCTATAAACTTTAGTGGTAGCTCATTACTTTTAGCTGCTTTATTTGCTGGTATCTTAGATGGTCTTGGTAACGGAATGGTTTTCAAGGTAGGCTTTACTACCGGCGGAACAGATATCATCAACCAAATTGTCGAGCGCTACGGTAAAATATCACTTGGCCTTGCAATCATTCTGACCGATGGAATGATCGCTCTATCTAGTGCTTTTGTTTTTGGTATAAAAGAAGCTATCTATTCTTTTTCAATTCTATGGTTGACGAGTGTTATGACCGATAAAGTTGTACTGGGTATAAGTTCATCAAAGGCAGTATACATCATTACTTCCAAAGAAGAAGAGGTTAAAAATTATATATTCAGAAACCTCAAGCGCAGTGTTAGTGTTTTTGAGGGAACGGGTGCTTTCACCGAAGCAAAACAGAACGTCTTGCTTTGCGTAATACCAAGCTCTCGATATCATCGTTTAACAGATGGCATAAAAAAAATCGATAAACGAGCATTCTTTTCAGTAACAGATTCGTATCAAGTAGTAGGAGGAGATAAATATGTTTAAAAAGAAAAATAAACAAAAACTATTAGATTTTATTAAAAGATATTTTGTTATGACCCTCTGTTTATTTCTGTTAGCAATTATCTTTAACGTGATACTTTTACCATTTAAGATACCGATTGGTGGTAGTTTAGCTCTCTCGCTTCTTGCTCACGAATACTATGCGATTGATCACTCTTTATTAATATTGCTTATTTCGTCGTTAATATTAAGCGTCAGTTTATTTTCTCTTAAAACAGAAAGGATTATTTCGGCACTATATGCCAGCTTTGCTCTACCGTTTTTTATAGAGTTAAGTAAAGGATTTGGCAAAATATCCGACCTTGGGAGCGACGATACATTGATTGTCGCCATTCTAGCAGGTGTTGGTATTGGCTTTGTTGCAGGAATGGCCGAAAGACAGCATTTAAGTATTGGCGGTTCTAACTTGCTTGCTCAGTCATTTGATAAAGTATTGCATCTATCTGTCAACACCTGGGAAAATATTATAAATATTTTTATTCTATTACTAGTAATGATTAATTATGGTCCGATGAATATGATGTATGCCGCGGTCGCACTATATATAAGCATCATAATGAAAGATAAGATAGTGCTAGGAATTTCCTCTAACAAGTACATAATTATTGTAACTTGTGAATATGAAAAAATTTCAGAGTACTTAACCAAAGATATGCATCATGGAGCAACCATTTTTAATGTTAAAGGTGGATATCAAAAGAAAGATACCAAAGCTATCATGACAGTAATACCCACAAGAGACTACTTTAAATTTAAGGAAAAAATAGAATCGCTTGACACAAATGTATTCTTTGTTGTCACTGATTCCTATCAACTTCAAGGAGGAGAGTAAGTTTTTAATGAACTTATTCTTTCTTAATGCTATAATTATTATACAAGGTGGTGGAAAATGGACTTAATAAGTATCAATAATGTTACAGTTAAATATAAAAATGGTGTGGTAGCTCTTCGTGATGTTTCGGTGAATATCAAGAAGGGTGATTTTGTCTTTATAATAGGTGGATCAGGATCGGGAAAATCAACTTTTACAAAGATGCTATATAGAGAATTAAGGCCTGATAGCGGAGAGATAATATTAGGTGGAATTAATGTTGCCAAACTTCGCGATGGTAAAGTATACAAATTAAGAAGAAAACTAGGAGTGGTCTTTCAAGACTACAAGTTACTCCCAAAATTAACCGTTTATGAAAACGTTGCTTTTGCTTTGGAAGTTTTAGGAACTAAGAAAAGTGAAATACAGGTTATGGTTTTAAAAGCTATCGAACTAGTCGGTTTAAAATCAAAAACGAGAATGTATCCTAGAGAATTATCGGGCGGAGAACAGCAACGCGTGGCTATTGCTAGAGCGATAGTAAACAATCCTAAATTATTAATATGCGATGAGCCTACTGGTAACCTCGATCCAGAGCGCAGTATGGAAATAATAAAAGTGCTTAACAATATCAATAAAACAACCGGAACGACAGTAATTGTTGCAACTCACGATAAAGATATTGTTAACAAACTAAAAAAGAGAGTGATAAGTTTAAGAGATGGATACATTATCTCTGATTTAGAAAAGGGGAAATACGATGAAAATATTTAGAATGTTAGGTCGTGGAATCCGCGATGCTTTTAAAAGTGCCATTCGAAACTTTTCGTTATCGTTTGCCGCAATATCTTGTATATCTATAACTTTATTAGTTGTAGCTATAGCTATGATAGGCTCACTTAATGTCGATAACTTTACGAAGAAAATCAAAGAAGATGTAACGATGGTCGTTTTTGTTAGTTCTAAAGCAGACGAAAAAGATGTTGAAAGAATAGATGCTGAAATTAGGGAAATTGCTAATGTCGAATCAGTTGTTTATAAATCTAAACAAGAACAAAAACAAGAATTGATTAACGAGTCAGATTTTTTCAAAACGATTATGGAAAATTGGGAAGATAAAGAATCGCCATTAAAAGATAGTTTCCAAGTTAAAGTTATAGATTTAGGAAAAATTAATGATACGAGCAATAAGATTAAGAAGATAGAATTAGTTGAACTTGTTAATTATGGGGAAGTAATGGTCGACAAGATGCTTAATACCTTTTCGTTTGTTGAAAAACTTTTAATAGCAATCGTTCTTGTATTGATGTTTGTTACATTTATTTTAATCATCAATACAATTAAATTAACAATCTTCTCTCGTCAAAGCGAGATATCGATTATGCGACTAGTTGGAGCGTCCAACTTCAACATTAGGTTACCCTTTGTTATTGAAGGGATGATTTTAGGTTTACTTGGATCTGTTGTTCCGGTACTATTTGTTATCTATGGCTACATTACTGTTTATAACAAATTCGAAGGACAAGTTTTTTCGCCACTTATTAAACTTATTGGACCTTATCCATTTGTTTTCTATATATCGTTTGTCATTGTACTATTCGGTATAATTGTCGGAATGATTGGTAGCAGTAGTGCTGTCAGAAGGTATTTGAAAATCTAATGAAGAAGATATTAATAGCACTAATTGCCGTAATGATTTTAACTCCGCTCGCTACGCAAGCTATTACCTTAGGAGAATATGAACAAAAATTAAGAAATTATATAAATCAAGTTAACGCTAATAAAGCAGCAATTAATAAAACAGAGGCACAGATTAGATCAACTAATGGAAACATTAACAACATTCAACAAGAGATGAAGAATATGGCTAGAGAAGTAGTTGTGCTTCGTCAACAAGTATCACAATTTAATGATGAAATAACGGAAAAAGATGTCGAAACTAAAAAAGTAGTTGAATACTATCAACTTAGTAAAAGTGGTAATAATAAGGCTCTTGAATATGCTTTTGGAGCAGATAACATTACTGATTTAATATATCGCTTATCGGTTGTAGAACAGCTCATTGAGTATAACAATAATAAAATTATTGAATTAACTGATATGGTTGAAAAAAATAATAAACGTGAAAAAGAAATAAACGTTAAAGAAAAACAGCTACAAAACAAACAAGTGCAACTCGAGTCATATGTCGTTACTTTAGGTGAAGAAAAATCATCGCTTGAGACAGCTGGAGTCAGTGTTGCTCAGCAGGTTAAAATATACAAAGAGATAGTCAGTGGTTATAAAAGACTTGGATGTAAGTCAAGTGATCGTATCGGAATAGATTGTGCTGTAGATGGTGATGCCGGAATTTTTAGAAGACCGACAAGAACGGGTTATATAACTCAAGAGTTTGGTTTTACCAGACCAGGATATCTTCATCGTGGTTTAGATATAGGAAGCAGTCTTAGAGAAAATACTGCTTTATACTCTATCGGAAACGGCCGTATTACTTCGATTTATCGCGATTCTTACGGAGCGCTTTGTGTAACAATCGAATATTACAGTGCAGCAAAAGGTACTTGGTATACCGCTATATATGGTCACTTATCAAGATATGGAAATATCTATGTCGGTAAGAAAGTAACTAGTGAAGACGTAATTGGATATATGGGTAATACAGGATATTCATTTGGTGTTCATCTTCATATCGAAGTTATGCCGTGTCGCCTATATAATATGAGCGATGCTAGATGTTCTAGTTGGTCTCGTTATACAAGTTTTGTATCTAATATGGCTAGTCGTGGTTATAAAGGCGCGCGCGCCGTTATATCCTTCCCTGCTAAAGGAGTTACTTGGTCAGCAAGATAAACATTACTTAAAGTAATGTTTTTTTGTTCGATTGTTAAAAATAGTAAAAAATGTTAAAATAAAGTCCTGAATGAAGCGGTGGCGGAGGAATTATGTTTAAAATTTCATCTAGTTTTAAACCGGCTGGAGATCAACCGGAAGCTATAAAAGAATTAGTAGAGGGACTAAAACTTGGAAAGAAAAGCCAAGTTCTTTTAGGTGCTACTGGAACAGGAAAAACCTTTACCATTGCTAACGTTATTGAAAATGTCCAAAAACCAACTCTAATTATGGCTCACAACAAAACCTTAGCAGGGCAACTTTACTCGGAGTTAAAAGAATTGTTTCCAGAAAATCGCGTCGAATACTTTGTTTCATATTACGATTATTACCAACCTGAAGCTTATGTACCTTCGACCGATACATATATTGAGAAAGACTCATCGATAAACGATGAAATAGATGAATTAAGACATGCTGCAACTAGTAGCTTGATATCAAGGCGTGATGTCATTGTTGTGGCCAGCGTCTCTTGTATATATGGAATCGGTGAACGTGAAGAGTATGAAAAAAACATGCTTAGCATAAATGTCGGTGATGAAGTAGATAGAGATAATGTACTGCTCAAGTTAGTAGATATGCAGTTTGATCGTAATGACTATGACTTTAAAAGAGGTACTTTTAGAGTTAGAGGTGATGTTCTGGAAATAATCCCTACATATGAAAGAGCTAGTGGCATTAGAATCGAATTTTTTGGAGATGAAATAGATAGAATAAGTGAATTTGATGTTTTAACAGGAACGGTTAAATTAAATAAGAAGAGCATTTCACTTTTCCCGGCTAGTCACTTTGTGGTCGGTGAAAAAAAATTAGAAAAAGCTATCGAAAACATCAAAATAGAACTAGCAGAAAGACTAGATGAATTAGCTCTAGCTAATAAGCTAGTCGAGTATCAAAGATTAGAACAACGCGTTAAATATGATTTAGAAATGATGAGTGAGACAGGCTTTTGTTCCGGTATCGAAAATTATTCTAGACATCTAGCAGGAAGAAAAGCAGGAGAGACGCCTGAAGCATTAATTGATTTCTTTCCTGATGATTTCCTTTTAGTTATTGATGAGTCACACGTTACGGTTCCGCAAATTAGAGCTATGTATAATGGAGATCGCTCACGTAAACAGACCCTTGTCGACTACGGTTTTAGACTTCCCAGCGCCCTAGATAATAGGCCACTCATGTTCGACGAATTTGAGAAAAAGATAAATCAAACAATATATGTATCGGCAACCCCGGGTGATTACGAATTAGAAAAAGTAGATAATAAAATAACCGAGCAAATAATTAGACCGACCGGTTTACTTGACCCACTAATTGAAATTAGACCAAGCGAGGGTCAAATTGATGATTTAATCGGTGAGATTAAAGAGCGAATAGCTAAAGGTGAAAGAACACTTATTACTACTCTTACGATTCGTATGGCCGAAGAGCTAACTGATTACTTAAAGAATATTGATATAGCGGTTGCATATATTCATGCCGAAGTTAAAACGCTAGAGCGTCTTAGAATAATAAGAGACCTTAGACTTGGTAAATATGACTGCTTAGTTGGAATAAACCTCTTAAGAGAAGGTTTGGATATTCCAGAAGTAAGTTTAATAACTATTCTTGATGCTGATAAAGAAGGTTTCCTTCGCAGCACGAGAAGTTTAATTCAAACAATCGGAAGGTGTGCACGTAACGCTAATGGTAAGACGATAATGTATGCCGACCGAATTACTGATTCGATGAAAAACGCTATCAGTGAGACGGCAAGAAGGCGCAAAATTCAAGAAGAATATAATCTGAAAAACAATATAACACCTCAGACAATTATAAAAGAGATTAGAGACTTGATTTCTAACATCGACGAAACAAAAGACAGTAAAAAGAAGAAAGTAAACGATAATTATGCGACAATTAGTATCGAAGACTTGGAAGCCGCTATGAAAAAAGCAGCCGATGAACTAGACTTTGAAAGAGCTATGGAATTACGTGACATAATTTTTGAAATGAAGAGTGAAAAAAATGCCTAGATTTAAAAAAATATATGTCGAAATAACAAGCAAATGTAATCTTAATTGTAAGTTTTGTAAAGCTTGGAAAGATCGTGGTGAAATGTCTATTTCTAACTTTCAAAAAGTAGTTGATGAAATTAAAGCATATAGCGATTATGTCTACCTGCATGTTAAGGGTGAACCCCTTCTTCATACTAAGCTTCCAGAGATACTGGAATATTCTAGCAGAAAAAATATGAAAGTAGTTATTACCACTAATGCAACTTTGCTTGCTAAGAAGAAAGATATATTATTTGCGAATGTCCATCAAATAAATGTTTCATTGCACAGTGATGTAGAAAAAAATATCGATGAGATATTTGATGTCTGTGAATACTTAAGTGAAAAAACTTATATTAATTATCGTATTTGGACCGGTTTTGATCAAAAACTTATCGATAAATTAAAGGAAAGATATAGCTTTGATACAATACCAAATAATGATAAACTTGCTAATAATATATATATCAGCTTAGACGAAGAGTTTAAGTGGCCCGATAAAAACGATGAAGAAAGCAGTGATGCTTACTGTTTGGGAACGATCAATCAAATTGGAATACTTGCTGATGGAAGCGTTGTTCCATGCTGCTTAGATGGTGATGGAGAAGAAACTTTTGGTAATATATTTGAAGAATCTCTTGCAAAAATACTTGAATCGGATAAATTTATTAAAACCAATCAGGCGTTTAAAAACAATAAAGCATATTTAGAACTATGTAAAAAATGTCGCTTTAAAGATCGTTTTGTATTATAATAGGGGCATTTGGAGTGCTTATGTTAAGAGGATTTAAATGTTTTAATAAAGGAATGACCAATAGATATGGTCAAAAGTTTGTCTTAAATAAACTTTACTCAGTCGAAGGAGATATATCCTTCGGTTTAAGAGGTAATGGTTTTCATTTTTGTAAAAACCTCGAAGATACACTTAGATTTTTTTTACCGGATGAAGGCATAGTCCATAGTAGTATTATCGATATGTGTAGTGCCGAATCACCATCTAATGATTATACTATATATGAAGATGACTATTATGGTTATTACGATATGTATGCCGCTAAAGAAATAATTCTTCGAAAGCAGTTAACGCATGAAGAAATAATTGAGTATATGTTAGAGGTCGATGATTTTAGGCAACGCAGATTTATCGATCAGTATTATTTGAATCCAGATGAACTGGAAATGTTTTATGGTAAATCTTACGGTTTAGATATTAAAATAAAAGAAAAGATTAAAACGAGGCAATATGGATAAAATAATAATAAAAGGAGCAAGAGAAAACAATTTAAAGAATGTTGATCTCGAACTGCCTAAAAATTCATTAATAGTTATGACGGGAGTATCCGGTTCTGGGAAGAGTAGTTTAGCATTTGATACTATCTATGCCGAAGGGCAAAGAAGATATGTAGAAAGTCTAAGCGCCTATGCCAGACAGTTTTTGGGTGGGACGGAAAAACCTGATGTCGACTCTATCGAGGGATTGTCTCCGGCGATCAGTATCGATCAAAAAACAACCAGTAATAACCCCCGTTCAACGGTTGGAACGGTTACAGAAATATATGACTATCTTCGTTTGTTGTATGCACGTATTGGAACAGTTTATTGTCCGGTTCATGGCGTTGAAATAACCAGTCAATCAATCGATGAAATGACCGATAAAGTTATGGCTTTTGACGAAGGAACTAAAGTAGTTATTATGGCGCCAGTTGTCGATGGAGAAAAAGGAGAACATAAAGACCTTTTACAAAGGCTAAAAGCTGATGGCTTTGTAAGACTAAGAGTGGATGGACAGGAGCGTGATCTCGGAGAAAATATCGTTCTTGAAAAGAATCTAAAACATAAAATAGATGTGATTATCGATAGGTTAGTTATTAAAGCTGGAGTTCGTAGTCGCCTTTTTGAAGCTTTAGAAACTAGTACTAAACTTGCCAAAGGGAAGGTAGTTATCGACAAGAAGGGAGAAGGGGAAATTCTGGCATCGGAAAAATTTGCTTGTCCGCATTGCTCGTTTTCACTTCCTGAGCTGCAACCGCGCATGTTTAGTTTTAACTCACCGTATGGAGCGTGTCCAGAATGTAATGGTCTTGGTGTCAAGCGAAGAGTTTCACCAGACCTACTAGTTCCCAATGAAGAATTATCGATAAACAAATATGCTATTAGAACTCTAGGGGACGATAGTGAAAATATTTATAACCAGATGTTGGAGTGCGTATGTAAGCACTTTGATATAGACATGGATAAAGCTTTTAAGAAATTAAGTCAAAAAGAAAAAGATATAATCTTTTATGGAACGGATGAAATAATCAATTTTAAATATTCATCAAAAGGGGGAAACCAATACAACAAAAAAGAATCATATGAAGGAATAGTTAACAATCTGGAGCGTAGATATTTAGCTACGACTAGTGCGTGGGTTAGAGAGTGGATCGAAGGATATATGGTCGAGCAAACGTGTACGGCCTGTAACGGAGCAAGACTGTCTGATGATGTTCTTTCAGTAAAAATAGATAAAAAGAATATTTTTGAAATAACTAGTTTTAGTATCGAGGATTTGCACAAATTCTTATCTAATTTAAAATTATCGGCAGAAAAAACAGAAATTTCTCGTGTTTTAATTGCTGAGATTAACAATCGGCTTAAGTTTCTTCTCAATGTTGGATTAGATTATTTAACACTTGCTCGTATGGCGGGTAGTTTATCTGGTGGTGAAGCGCAGCGAATTAGACTAGCAACACAGATAGGCTCGCGCTTAACCGGTGTTTTATATGTCCTAGATGAGCCGAGTATCGGTCTTCATCAAAAGGATAATGAAAAACTTATTTCATCCCTTATCGAAATGAGAGATTTAGGCAATACCTTAATTGTGGTAGAACATGATAGTGAAACGATGATGGCTAGTGATTACTTAGTTGATATAGGTCCTTTTGCTGGAGACCGAGGAGGCGAAGTTGTCGCTGCTGGAACACCTAAAGAAGTTATGCTTAATGACAAGAGTTTAACCGGTAGGTTTTTAAGTGGAAAAGAAAAAATCGAAGTGCCTAAAGAACGCCGTGCCGGAACGGGTAAGAAAATTTCTATTATCGGTGCTAGCGAAAATAATCTCAAGAATATCAACGTTGATATTCCGCTTGGTAAGTTTACTTGTGTCACCGGAGTCTCGGGTTCAGGCAAATCAAGCCTGATTATCGATATACTATCAAAAGAGGCACAACTTAAAGTCTATAAGTCAAAGGTGACTACAGGACGCTCTAAAGAGCTTAGGGGCCTCGACCATATAGATAAGATTGTCGAAATTGACCAATCGCCGATTGGAAGAACACCACGCAGTAATCCGGCGACTTATACTGGTGTTTTTGATGAGATAAGAAACCTATTTACCAACACTAAAGAAGCTAAAATGTATGGTTTTGGTAAAGATCGCTTTTCATTTAATGTAAAAGGAGGTCGCTGTGAAGCTTGCAGAGGAGATGGCGTCAAAAAAATAGAGATGCACTTTCTTCCCGATGTATATGTTCCTTGCGAGGTTTGTCACGGAACAAGATATAATAGTGAAACACTCAAAATTAAATATAAAGATAAAAATATTGCTGATGTTTTAGATATGAGAGTTAGTGAAGCGTATGATTTTTTTAAAAACATACCCAAAATAACAAAAAAACTAAAAGTCCTAAATGAAATAGGTTTAGGTTATATAAAGCTAGGACAAAGTGCTCCGACACTTTCAGGAGGAGAAGCTAGCCGTGTTAAACTGGTCAAAGAACTCCAAAAGGTGGCAACCGGTAAAACTTTATTTATTATGGATGAGCCAACAACAGGTTTGCACGCTTACGATATTAAAAGCCTCCTTGCAATTATAAATAAAATAGTAGATAATAAGGATACGGTCGTGGTGATAGAACATAACCTCGACATGATAAAAACAGCCGATCACATAATAGACCTTGGACCTGATGGTGGACAGCGTGGTGGCGAAATTATTTGTACTGGTACTCCGGAAGAAGTAGCTAAATGTTCAAAATCTTATACCGGAGAATTTTTAAAGAAAGTTTTATAGGTGCTCAGTGAATAAAAAAAACAATATTAAAATAAAGAGACATATTATATATTTCTTAGAAAAAATATTATATCTATTATCATATACGATAGTATTTGCTTTGATGTCTTATTGGTTTAAGACTTTTGTAATAGATTCAGAGCATTTCTTAATGTATTCATTTGTATCGGTTTTAATAATATATGTATTAAACAAAACGATAAAGCCGATACTGGTGAGATTAACTTTACCAATTACCGGTTTAACGATGGGATTATTCTATTTTTTCAATAATGTAATCATTCTTAAATTAGTAGATTACTTTATGGGTCCTAGAGTTAATTTTAATAGTGTTTTTGTATTATTTTTTATATCGATACTCATGTCTTTGTTAAACTTATTAATCGAAGATTTAATTATTAAACCATTTATAAAAGAGGTGAAAAAGAGTGAGTAGAGTAGCCTTTGATTTTGGAATAATTCAAATATATTGGTATTCTATCATGATTCTTCTAGGTGTCTTTGCAGCCGCTTCAGTAGTTGTAAAAGAAGCGAAGCGTATCGGTCTAAATGAAGATGAAATGTTAGATATGCTTATGAACACCGTGATCGCTGGTATTATCGGTGCGAGGCTTTACTATGTCATTTTCAATTTATCTAATTTTAGAAGCAACCTGTTAGAAATTTTTGAGGTTTGGAATGGGGGACTAGCTATTCATGGAGGAATACTCTTTGGTATAGCTTACATATTTATTTACACAAGAAAGCGCAAATTAAATTTTTTCAAACATTTAGATGTCTGCAGTTTGGGGTTGATCCTCGGTCAAGCTATCGGGAGATGGGGAAATTTCTTTAATCAGGAAGCATACGGAGCCAAAACAACGTTAGAGGCATTAAAAAAACAGGGTTTACCTAACTTTGTTGTTGATGGTATGAACGTTGATGGTATCTATAGACAACCAACATTTCTATATGAAAGTATTTGGAATCTAATTGGTTTTGTTATAATGATGATTTTAAAAAGAAACAAATATATTAAAACCGGAACTTTAGTAGCTTTCTATTTAGTTTGGTACTCCCTCGGGAGAATAGTAATCGAAGGAATGCGCAATGATAGTTTAATGCTAGGACCTATGAAGGTGGCTCAACTTATCTCACTTGTAGGCATTGCCTTAGGATTAGTCATAATTTTTAAGAATAAAAAATTGGCAAAACTAGATAATCTTTATAATGATTCTAAAGTTAAAGTTAATCTAGTCGAAGCAAGTGGTGACGGCGTTTCTGATCCAAATAAACATAAGATTAAGATCTTTAATCAAGAAGAGCATAGTGTTCAGGCAGCCCAGGACATGTATGGAGAAGAAAATAATCCAAAGCAGGACCAACAATAATGTTGACATACAAACACTTTTGTGATAAATTACAGTTAGCACCAAAAAGTGTTTTTATTTTGGAAAAATAAGGAAGTAAAAAATGAAAAAGAAAAAAGAAGTAAATAAGAAAAATACTAACGAGAAAAGAGTCGTTAAACAAAATGTTTTTCAAAAGATTATCCTTTGGTTTAAAAGTGTAAAGAAAGAAGTTATGCAAGTTACTTGGCCAAGCAGAAAAGATTTAGTTAAGTATTCACTTGCAACGTTTATGTTTGTTATCTTCTTTTCGGTATACTTTTATTTGATTTCGATCTTGATGGCATACATCAAGTCGATAATTTAAGGAGCATCTATGGAAAAACAATGGTATGTAGTTAACACGTATTCAGGACACGAGAATAGAGTTAAAGAAAAACTTGAAATGCGTGCTGAATCTATGGATATGCAGGATTTTATATTCCGTGTAATTGTCCCAGAACAAACTGAAGTCGAAATGAAAGACGGAGTTGAAAAGAGTAAAGTCAAAAAAATGTTTCCTGGATATATTCTAGTTGAAATGATTATGAGTGACGAAGCTTGGTTTGTCGTACGTAACACGCCGGGAGTCACGGGATTTATTGGATCTTCTGGTAAAGGAGCTAAACCGACACCACTTCAGCCATATGAGGTAGACAATGTTCTAAGAAGTATGGGAATATCGAGATTTGAAAATGAAGAAGAGCTTAAAGTTGGCCAAAAGGTTAAAATAGTCGATGGACCATTTACTTCGATGAATGGAGTGATTGAAACAATCGATATGCCTAATCAAAAACTTATGCTTATTGTCGATTTGTTTGGACAAGACACTTCGGTTGAAGTTGAAATCAATCAGATTGAATTAGCATAAAAAACTATTGCGTAAATACGCAAAGAGTGTTATTATTTAAAGGCTATATTTATTATATATAGAAGTGGGAAGCGCGGATCTTGGCTATTAATACCACAAACGAAAAATATTATAGGAGGTGTTTTCGTGGCAAAAGAAGTTGTAAAGAAAATTAAATTACAAATTGAAGCAGGGAAAGCTACACCAGCTCCACCAGTTGGAACGGTGCTTGGACCAGCAGGAATCAACTTACAAGAATTTTGTACAAGATATAATGATGCGACAAGAGATAAGATGGGGGATGTATTACCAGTTGAAATATCGATCTTCGATGATAGAAGTTTTGACTTTGTAATTAAAACTCCACCAGCAGCATTCTTAATACGCAAAGCAGCAGGAGTCCAAAAGGGTACTGCTAAAGGCGGAGAATCAGCTGGAAAAATTTCGACAGCGCAGTTAAAAGAAATTGCAGAGACAAAGATGCCAGATTTAAATGCATACACAGTAGAAGAGGCTATGAAGATAGTTGCTGGTACTGCTGCAAGCATGGGCATTGAAGTTGCAGAATAATAAATATAAAATCATATAGGTTTACCTATATGTGGAAGGTAAATAATCCGCTATACCACATAAGGAGGAAATGAAATGAGAAAAAGAGGAAAGAAATATGTCGAAGCTGTTTCTAAAGTAGAAAGAGGAAAGGCATATACAATTGAGGAAGCTATCAGACTAGCTAAAGAGACAAGTACTACTAAGTTTGTATCATCAGTTGAACTAGCAATCAAATTAAATGTAGATCCTAAAAAAGCAGATCAACAGTTAAGAGGAGCTATTGTTCTACCTAACGGAACAGGTAAGGACAAAAAAGTCCTTGTTATCGCTAAAGGTGATAAAGCTGTTAAAGCAAAAGAAGCAGGAGCAGATTTTGTCGGAGATACAGACATGCTTGAAAAAATCGAAAAAGATAATTGGTTCGGATTCGACGTTATGGTTGCAACGCCGGATATGATGCCGCTTCTTGGTAAATTAGGAAAAGTATTAGGACCTCGTGGTCTTATGCCAAACCCTAAGACAGGAACGGTAACAGTAGATGTTGAAAAAGCAGTTAAAGACGTTAAGTCGGGAAGAGTTGAGTACCGTACAGATTCATTTGGAAATATCCACGGAATTATCGGTAACACAACATTTGAAGAGCTTAAACTAGCAGAAAACCTAAATTCTTACCTTGACACTATCATCAAAGCAAAACCAAGTACTGTAAAAGGAGAGTACATTAAAAATGTATCTATCTCTACAACGATGGGACCTGGAATAAAAATTGATGTAAATACTTTGACAAATACAAGTAATTAATATATAATTCATAATGAAAAGCCCAAAGACAGTAGGTACAAACTTAAATCCTACCGAGGACGTATTAGAGATTTTTTGAGTCTTTATGTCTTTGGATATAAAGGCTTTTTATTTATAACAAGGAGGTGACAATATGGCAAATGAGAAAATCTTAGCTAAAAAACAAGAAGTTATAGACGAGATTAAAAAGAATGTCCAAGAAAATAATTCAATAGTTCTATTTGATTATAGAGGAATTACTGATGGCGTTGCTAAAGAGATAAGAAGAAAGCTAAGAGAAGAAGGATCTGATTATAAAGTATACAAGAATACTTTAATGCTTAGAGCTTTCAAAGATCTAAATATCGAAGTCGATGAGAGTTTGATTGGACCTAGTGCACTAGCATTTGGAGAAGATCAACTGGCACCACTTAAGATACTTAGTCAGTTTGCTAAAACAAACAAATCCTTAGTGATAAAAGTAGGTGTGATTGACGGAAAAGTTGCTGACAAAGCAGAACTTGATCAGTTGGCAGCTATACCTTCGAGAGAAGGACTACTTACTATGCTTGCAGCTGGTATGATGGGTATCACAAGAGATTTGGCAATCGGTTTAGATTTATATGCTAAACAAAAAGAAGAAAATTAATTAAAAGAAAGGAAATATAAAAATGGCTAAATTAAACAGAGAAGATTTTATAAGTGCTTTAAAAGAAATGACATTACTAGAGATTAAAGATCTAGTAGATGCAATGAAAGAGGAGTTTGGAGTAGATCCAAGTGCAGTTGCAGTTGCAGCAGCTCCTGCTGGAGGTGCAGCAGAAGCAGCAGCTCCTAGCGTAGTTACTGTTACACTAGTTAATGCTGGTGCAGCAAAAATTAACGTAATCAAAGTTATCAAGGAAATCACAGGACTTGGATTAAAAGAGTCTAAAGATATCGCTGATGCTGGTGGTGCAGTTAAAGAAAACATTTCTGTAGAAGAAGCAAATGAAATCAAAGCTAAGCTTGAAGAGGCTGGGGCTGAAGTCGAAGTAAAATAAGTGTCTATGACACTTTTTTTGTGAACTTTTTTATAACGTGTTATAATTATCGTATAATATAGGAAAAGTGGGAAGCGTATGAAAAATAAAGGCTTTACTTTACTAGAGATAATGAGCGTGGTAATAATAATTGGAATATTATTACTAATTGGAATACCGGCGATAACGGGCAATATAATAACGGCGCGCAAGAGTGTCTATGGACAGCATGAAAAGACCTTAGAGACGGTGGCGAAATCGTATATGAATGGGTGTATGTCGGAAGAAGGTGGAGCATGCTCTCTACCTGAAAAAGGGCGCACGGTCAAAATGTTACTTAGTGACTTTATAAGTATGGAAAAGATAACGCCGAAAATATAGGTGGAGCAGATGCAGCGATAGAGATAA